>NZ_LBJZ01000193.1:0-261545 GCF_028128935.1 Bradyrhizobium sp. CCBAU 11361 | reverse complement strand
GAAGCGGTCATGGCCGCCGGGCGACCGCCTCATCCCTGGCCCGCCGGCGGGACGACATAAAGCGTCAGCGCAAAGACCGCATAGATGAAGATCATCAGCGCGCCGACGAACCATGCCGAGCGTCCGCTGGCCGTGATGAAGGCAGACGTGACTGTGGCGATCATCACCATGGTGACGGCGCCCGGCCAGAACTGCAGGTTCATCGGCGTCGGCCCCACGGCGTAGCTGAGCAGCACCAGAGCGGGGGCGACGAACAGCGCGATCTGGGAGGCGCTGCCGAGCGCAATGCTGACGCTCATGTCGAGCCGGTTCTTGCGGGCCGCGCCAAGGGCAACTGCAAATTCGGCGGCGGCTCCGACCAGCGAGACGACGATGAAGCCGACGAAGGCCGGGCTCATCCCGAACGTTTCCGCCGCCTTCTGAACCGATTCCACGAAGATTTCACTCACGAGCGCGACCAGCACGGTGACGGCCAGTAGCGTCCCGACCGCGATTCCGATCGGCCAGTGAGCCTCCTTGTCGTCGCCATGATCGGCGCTCGCGAACAATTCCTTGTGCGTCCCGAGCGAGAACAGCAGGCCGAGCGCATAAGCGATGATCAGCAGGACCGAAATGCCGACACTGAGCTTGTGAATGACGGCCCCTCCCTCGGGCAGATGATCGAGATCGGCGACCGCGGAAGGCGCAAGCAGAGCGACGGTTGCCATCAGCAACAGGCCCGACGAGAGCCGCGCGCCGGCGCGATTGTACTCCTGCACGTGGTAGCGCAGGCCGCCGAGCAGCAGGCAGACGCCGAGCATGAAGACCGCGTTGGTAACTATCGCCCCTGCAATCGAGGCCTTCACCAGCATGTACTGGCCTGCACGCAGCGCCGTGATGGCAATGATGAGCTCCGTCAGATTGCCGAGCGTTGCGTTGAGCAGTCCGCCCACGGCATCGCCGGTCTTGGCGGCGACCGCTTCGGTGGCGTGGCTGAGCAGGGCCGCCAGCGGCACAATCGCAAGCACCGCCAGCACGAAGAGGAGCGTGTGGGAATGCGGGGCAGCCGCCTCGGCCACCAGCACGATGGGCACGAAGACCAGCATCCAGAGCAAAGGGGTATCCCGGATTTCCCTGAGCAGGGTTTGCATGACGGCCGCCCTTTCCATGGATGCGCTGATGGAAGGGTCTGGCGGGCCCGCGAGGCGAGTATTGATCTGCCTCAACGTGGGCCGGAGGAGACGCGCCGCTTGATGGCATGACGCGGACATCGCGCTTGATGAGAGGGCGCTCCGGTCCTGTCCTCGATCGCCGGCACGATAGCATCATGCCAGTGTTTTGCCCGACGGGTCAACGTGATCGCGGTCACGAATGTCGTCGCGACGCGGCACGAAAATCCCTTGTCGATCAAGGGGCCTTCTACTGTGCATGGGGTTGTTTTTCGACTTTTTATTTTGGGCGGCGCAAGACCCTCACTCCGCCCGCAACATCTCCGCGATCGCAGCCCCCGCCGCGATCGTGCCGAGCCTGCCGCCGACATCGCGTGTCGCCCTGCCCTCGCGAAGCGCCTTCGCCACCGCCGCCTCGATCGCCCGCGCGGCCTCCTCGTAGCGGACGACGCCGCTTTTTTCGCCGTACCAGCCGAGCAGCAAGGCGGTCGACAGGATCAGCGACACCGGATTGGCGACGTCCTGCCCGGCGATGTCGGGCGCCGAGCCGTGCGCGGCCTGCGCCATGGCGTAGCGGTCGCCGACATTGAGCGAGCCGCCGAGGCCGAGGCTGCCGGACAGCTCCGCCGTGAGATCGGACAGGATATCGCCGAACATGTTGGTGGCGACGATGACGTCGAAGCGATCGGGGCTCCGCACCACATGCGCCATCATGGCATCGACCAGGATGTCGTCGACTTCGAGGCCGGGATAGGCCTTCGCCGCCTCGCGGCAGATGTCCAGAAACATCCCGTCGCCGATCTTGAGCACATTGGCCTTGTGCACGATGGTGAGGTGCCTGCGCCGCTTCATGGCGAGACGGCAGGCCGCGTGCGCAATGCGCTCGCAGCACAGACGCGTGATCCGGCGCAGCGAGATCACGACGTCAGGCGTGACCAGCATCTCGCCATTGCCCTGCTCCATGTTGCGGTCGGCATAAAACCCTTCGGTGTTCTCGCGCACCACGACGAGATCGAAATCGCCGAGACGGCCGGGCCGCCCGGCATAAGTGCGCGCGGGCCTGACATTGGCGTAGAGGTCGAGGCTCTTGCGGAAGTGCCTGGACGGATTGATCTCACCATGCGCCTCGTCCTTGAAGTCGAAGGTCGCGGTCGGGCCCAGGATCAGGCCGTCGGCGGCGCGGACAATGTCGAGCAGCTCGGGGCGCACCGTCGTGCCGAATTGTTTCAGGCTCGCATGGCCGACCGCATGCTCCTCCAGGCGAAGATTGAGCTGGAAGCGTTCCGAGGTCTCGCGCAGCACGAGCGATGTCGCGGTCGTGATCTCGGGTCCAATGCCGTCACCGGGCAGAACGACGATATGCATGACGGATCCCCTGAAATTGCAGCAGCTCGCGCGATCATACGCCAGCGCGCGGGCGCATCGCCTGACCTTCGCGCATACACAGCATGCAGGCATGTGCCTGTGGCAGCGGCCTTAAGCGTAGTACATGCCGAAAAGTCCCCTATGGCCACGCCGCCGGAGCAACGCGCTAACGCAATGACGATCACGTTACCTGCCGCCGCGCGCGAGCCCGACCACCCGATCGCCGACGGCCTGCCGGCCGCGCAGCGGCGCTGGGCGATTGCCGCCATCTTCACCGCGCTGGCGATGGCCTCGCTCGACACCGCGATCGCCAACATCGCGCTGCCTGCCATTGCCGCCGATCTGCATGTCACGCCGGAGCAGTCGGTCTGGGTGGTCAACGTCTACCAGATCGCGCTGGTGGCGACGCTGCTGCCGTTAGGAGCCCTTGGTGAAATTGTCGGGCACCAGCGCATCTATCTCGGCGGCCTGATCCTGTTCACCATCGCCTCGCTGTTCTGCGCGGTGGCGTGGTCGCTGGACAGCCTGCTGGTGGCGCGCACGCTGCAAGGCCTGGGAGCCAGCGGCATCATGAGCGTCAACACGGCGCTGGTGCGTTTCGTCTATCCCGGCCGGATGCTGGGCCGCGGCCTCGGCCACAACGCACTGGTAGTCGCGACCGCCTTCACCTTCGGGCCCTCGATCGCCTCCGCCATCCTCGCGCTCGGCCCGTGGCCGTGGCTGTTCGCCGTCAACATCCCCTTCGGCCTCGTTGCGATCGGCATCGGCTTTGCGATGCTGCCGAAGACGCCGCGCGCCGATCACGGCTTTGACTTTCTCGGTGCGATCCTGGCGTCTGCCTGCCTCGGCCTGTTCATCACGGGGATCGGCAGTGCCGCGCACAATCTGTCGCCTTTCGTCGTGGGCATCGAGCTGGTCGCAGCCCTCGCGCTCGGCTTCATCCTGACCCGCCGCCACGCCGATCATCCCGCGCCGATGCTGCCGATCGACCTGTTCAGCCGGCCGATGTTCGCGCTGTCGGCGGCGACGGCCGTGTGCTCCTTCGCGGTTCAGGGCCTCGCCTTCGTCTCGCTGCCGTTCTATTTCGAGGATGTGCTGGGGCGCTCGCAGGTCGAGACCGGCTTCTTCATGACGCCCTGGCCGCTGGTGGTCGGCATCATGGCGCCGATCGCCGGGCGCCTGTCCGACCGGCATGCGGTCGGGCTGCTCGGCGGCATCGGGCTCGTGCTGCTCGGCCTCGGCATGGCCCTGCTCGCGCTGCTGCCGGCCAACCCTGCTATCCCCGATATCTTCTGGCGGATGGTGATCTGCGGCATGGGCTTCGGCTTCTTCCAGGCGCCGAACATGAAGGCGGTGATGTCGAGCGCGCCGCCCCACCGCAGCGGCAGCGCCTCCGGCATCGTCGCCACCGCGCGCCTGACCGGACAGACGACGGGAGCCGCGCTCGCGGCGCTCTGCTTTGCGCTGGCCGGGCATGACGGTGCGACCGTCGCGCTGGCGCTCGGTGCAGGCTTTGCCGCGCTCGGCAGCGTGATGAGCTTCCTGCGGCTGGCGGTGAAGTAAGGCCTTCAGGCCAGGTGCCGCGCTGCCGTCACATCGATCGTTGCCGGCGGGATGATCGTCCCATCGTCCAGCGCAGCGAGACGCGCGTCGATGGCTGCGATGACCTTGCGCGAGTACGGCCCGAGATGCGCATAGGCCGCGATCATCTGCACCGCGATCCGCGCCGATGACGTGTCGCGCTTGGCGCAGTTCATGAAGGTCTGCCAGAGCGGCCCGCGCGCTTCCGGAATGGCGGTGACCACGCGGTGCACCGTCTCCATCGCCCCGATCTTGGCGCGGATATCGCCCTCCGCAAGCTCGTCGCGCTGCCGCGAACGGTCGAGCAGCGTCATCAAGCGGTCGATGCGTCCAGCATAGGCAGCCGGACTGTAGATGCGTTCAAGCACCAGCTTGTAATCCATCAGGATGTCGCGCAACGGGCGCACCGGATCGAAGTTGATCCCATCCGTGCACTGATCGGCGCCGATGGTCGGCGCCAGATCGTGGCCCGGGTGCAGCCGGCCCTCGCGCTCCAGGCGGCGCGTCAGCTGCGTGTTCGGCAAGGCATAGAGCAGGCCGACCATGCTGACGGGGATCGCCGCCTCCTCGATGAATTCGATCATGGCCTCCGCCATCGAGACCTTCTCATTGTCGAAGCCGACGATGAAGCCCGCTGTGACGAGAATGCCGGCGGCGTAGATCTTGTGGATGCTCTCGGCGATGTTGCGCCGCGTGTTCTGCTTCTTCCGCATCGCGACCAGCGTCGCCGGATCCGGACTTTCGATGCCGACGAAGATGCCGAAGAAATTGGCCGCCCCCATTTGCTCCAGCAGTTCCGGATCGTCGGCGAGGTTGATCGAGGCTTCGGTGGAGAATTCGAACGGATAGCCGTGGGCCCGCTGCCATTCGGCGAGTTGCGGGAGGAACAGCCGCAGCGACTTCTTGTTGCCGATGAAATTGTCGTCGACGAAGTCGAGATGGCCGCGGTAGCCCATCTGGTAGAGCGTCTCGAGCTCGACGAACATCTGCTCGGCCGTCTTGGTTCGCGGCACGCGTCCGTAGAGCTCGATGATGTCGCAGAACTCGCAGGTGAACGGGCAGCCGCGCGAATACTGCACGCCGAGATAGAGATAGTCCTCGAATTTGAGCAGGTCGAACCGCGGCACCGGCGTCCTGGTGACGTCGGCCTGGAATTTCGGCGCGGTGAAGACGCCGGAGCGCACACCGCCCTCCCAGGCCGCGATGAATTCGTCGATGACACTCTCGGCCTCGCCGAGCACCCGGAAGTCGGCCTTCTCATAGATGTGGGGGCTGGAGGTCGGATCGGGACCGCCGACGACCACCGGCTTGCCCGCCGCGCGGCATAGTTCGATCAGGCGCAGCGTGTCGGCCTGCTGCGGCAGCATTCCGCCGGTGAAGACGACGTCGGCCCAGGCGAGATCCTCGTCGCTCAGGGGCGTCGTGTTGCAATCGATCAGCCGGACTGTCCAGCTCTTGGGCAGCATCGCAGCAACGGTGATCAGGCCGAGAGGAGCAGCGGGGCGCTTCACGCCCATCAGTTCGCACGACTCACCAAAAGTCCAGAACGACTCCGCCGTGAACAGCGGATAGAGCATCAGCACGTTGGGGCTCGGCACGTTCATGGAACTCCTTCTGGCTTCGGCCCAGTGTAGCAGAGCATCTTCGTCTTGCACCCCGGCAAAAGGGACAAACTGTCGCTCGCTCCTGCGAGGGGAACACGCCGGACGTCGTCCCAGGCCCTGGATTGGCGCCCGGGGAGAGGCCGCGCCCCGCCGAAACCGGGTACGGCACAACACCGCCCGCCCCTAAATCATCCTGCGACCGCGAAAATCTTCGACGGCGACCCCGCGGACTGTTGATTTGAACAGTTCCAGTTTGCCGGACACATTGCGCCCCTGAGTCCAATCGGTGGATTGGGCCAATCAGGGGACTGCGATGGCAAACCTAACAATCAACGGAAAAACCTTCACCCTCGATGTCGAGCCGGATACGCCGCTGCTCTGGGCGATTCGCGAGAATGCCGGCCTGACCGGCACCAAATATGGCTGCGGCATTGCACAATGCGGCGCCTGCACGGTTCACATCGACGGCGTCGCCACCCGCTCCTGCGGCGTTTCGGTCGCCGAGGCCGAAGGCAAGAAGATCACCACGATCGAAGGGCTCGCCTCCGGCAAAACGCTGCACAAGGTGCAGGAAGCCTGGATCGCGAAGGACGTCCCGCAATGCGGCTATTGCCAGAGCGGCATGATCATGGCGGTGGCGGCGCTGCTGAACGAGAAGCCGAAGCCGACCGATGCCGACATCGACGAGGCCATCACCAATATCTGCCGTTGCGGCACCTTCCAGCAGGTGCGCGAGGCGATCCACACGATCGCAAGCGCATAAGGAGCCGCCCCATGAACAAGCACGTCTCTCCCAAGATGAACCGTCGCGCCTTCGTCATCGGCAGCGCCGCGGTCGGCGCGGGCCTCGCAATCGGCCTCGACCTTCCCTTCGGCGGTCCCGCCGTGGTGCGCGCCGCCGACGGCTCGCCCGAGATCGGCGCCTGGGTCGTGGTCAGGCCCGACGACACCGTGGTGATCCGCATCGCCCGCTCCGAGATGGGCCAGGGCTCGCTGACAGGCCTCGCCCAGCTCGTCGCCGAGGAGCTCGAATGCGACTGGTCGAAGGTCACGACCGAATATCCGACCCCCGGCCAGAGCGTCGCCCGCAAGCGCGTCTGGGGTGATTTCTCGACCGGCGGCAGCCGCGGCATCCGCTCCTCGCAGGACTATGTCCGCAAGGGCGGCGCCACCGCGCGCGTGATGCTGATCCAGGCCGCCGCCGATTCGTGGAAGGTGCCGGCCTCCGAATGCACGGCCGCGAGGAGCGTCATCACCCATACGCCGACGGGCCGAACCACGACCTACGGCAAGGTCGCCGAGGCCGCGGCGAGGCTGACGCCGCCGGCCGACGTCAAGCTGAAGGACCCGAAGGACTGGAAGCTGGTCGGCAAGGGCGTGCTGCGCCTCGACACCGCCGACAAGACCACCGGCACGATGGTCTACGGCATCGACGTCAAGGTACCGGGCATGCTGAACGCCGCGATCAAGGACTGCCCGGTGTTCGGCGGCAAGCTGAAGAGCTATGACGAAGCCAAGATCGCGGGCATGAAAGGCGTCAAGAAGGTCGTCAAGGTCGGCGATACGGCGGTCGCGGTCGTTGCCGACACCTGGTGGCACGCCAAGACCGCCCTGGAAGCGCTGCCGATCGTCTGGGACGAGGGCGACAACGCCAAGGTCTCCAGCGAGTCGATCGCTAAGTGGCTGGCGGAAGGGCTTGACAACGAGCAGCCGGCTTACGTCGGCAATAAGAACGGCGACGTGAAGGCAGCAATTGCCGGCGCCGCCAGGAAGGTCGAAGCGGTCTACAACTACCCTTACCAGAACCACGCCACGATGGAGCCGATGAACGCCACCGCGCTCTACACGGCGGACAAATGCGAGGTCTGGTGCGGCACGCAGAATGGCGAGGCGGCCTTCGCGGCGGTGCTGGAGGCCTCCGGCCTGCCGGCGGAGAAGTGCGACGTGCACAAGGTGATGCCTGGCGGCGGCTTCGGCCGACGCGGCCAGACCGACTACGTCCGCCAGGCGGTCATGATCGCCAAGCAGATGCCGGGCACGCCGATCAAGCTGTTGTGGTCGCGCGAAGAGGACATGGCGCACGGCAGGTATCACCCGATCACCCAGTGCAAGATGACCGGCGCGTTCGACGCCGACAACAATCTGGTCGCACTGCACTACCGCCTGTCGGGACAGTCGATCCTGTTCTCGCTCCGCCCCGAGGCGCTCCAGAACGGAATGGATCCGGCCGCATTCCAGGGTGTCGCCCAATCCGGCGAGGCCGCGTTCGGCTATTCGGTGCCGAACCTGCTGATCGAGCATGCGATGCGCAACCCGCACGTTCCGCCCGGCTTCTGGCGCGGCGTCAACGTCAATCACAACGCGATCTACATGGAATGCTTCATGGACGAGCTGGCCGATGCCGCAGGCCAGGACCCGCTCGAATTCCGCCGCAAGCTGATGGGCAATCACCCCAAGCACCTGGCGGTGCTCAATGCCGTGGCCGAGAAGATCGGCTGGAGCAAGCCGGCGCCGCAGGGCGTCTATCGCGGCATCGCGCAGGTCATGGGCTATGGCAGCTACGTCGCCGGCGCCGCCGAGATCTCGGTGACCGACGGCAGCAAGATCAAGGTGCATCGCATCGTCGCCTCCACCGACCCCGGCTACGTCGTCAATCCGGCGCAGGTGGAACGGCAGATCGCGGGCTCCTTCGTCTATGGCCTGTCCGCGCTGTTCTACGGCGGCTGCACCGTCAAGGACGGCAAGATCGAGCAAACCAACTTCGACACCTACAATTCGATGCGCATCAACGAGATGCCGAAGGTGGAATCGGTGATGGTGCCGAGCGGCGGGTTCTGGGGCGGTGTCGGCGAGCCGACCATCGGCGTTGCGGCGCCGGCGGTGCTCAACGCGTACTTCGCCGCGACCGGCAAGCGCATCCGCTCCGTGCCGCTGCGCGACCAGAACATCACCTTCGCCTGAGAGAAGCCGCGGCGGCCACGACGGCCGCCGCGTCATTTTGCCTGGATGATCCCAATGAGTACGCGCCCGGTGACACGGCGGAATGCCGTGCTCGGCATCACCGCGGCAGCCGCAACGCTGGCGCGGCCATCGATTTCAAGGGCGCGGTCCGCGGGCCTCGTGGTCGTGGTCGGCGGCGGCTTTGGCGGTGCGGCCTGCGCGCGAGCATTGAAGCGGGCCAATGCGTCACTCGACGTCACGCTGATCGACGCGAACAGGGTGTTCACCGCCTGCCCGTTCAGCAACGAGGTGATCGCGGGTCTACGCGACATCCAACTCCAGCAATTCAGCTATGACAAGCTCGCCGCCAACGGCGTCTTTGTCGTCAGCGAGACCGCGACGAAGATCGACCCTCAGCAACAAAGCGTCACTGTCGAAGACAGCACCTCGTTCTTT
Organism: Bradyrhizobium sp. CCBAU 11361; assembly: GCF_028128935.1. Classification (NCBI taxonomy): domain Bacteria; kingdom Pseudomonadati; phylum Pseudomonadota; class Alphaproteobacteria; order Hyphomicrobiales; family Nitrobacteraceae; genus Bradyrhizobium; species Bradyrhizobium sp. CCBAU 11361. Next base: position 252,451 of record NZ_LBJZ01000193.1, on the reverse strand, counting down.
TACGACCGCCTCGTGCTCTCGCCCGGCATCGACTTCCACGTCGAATCCCTGCCCGGCTACGACGACCCGGCGTCGGAAAAAATGCCGCATGCCTGGAAGGCCGGCGCGCAGACGCTGCTGCTGCGCAGGCAGTTGGAGGCGATGGACGACGGTGGCACGGTCGCCATTGCAATCCCCGCCAATCCCTCGCGCTGTCCGCCGGCGCCCTACGAGCGCGCCAGCCTGATCGCGCATTACCTGAAGACGAAGAAGCCGCGCTCGAAGGTGCTGGTCCTCGATGCCAAGGACAATTTCTCGCAGCAGCGGCTGTTCGAGAAGGCCTGGAAGGAGCTTTACGGCGACATGATCGAACGCATCGCGCTGTCGCAAGGCGGCCGCGTGACCTCCGTTGACGCTTCGACGAAGACCATCGTCACCGAGTTCGGCAACTACACCCCTGACGTCGCCAACGTCATCCCGCCGCAGCGCGCCGGCCACGTCGCCCAGATCGCGGGCGCGGCGGATGCGACCGGCTGGTGCCCGATCGATCCAATCACTTTCGAGTCGAAGCTCATCCGAAACGTCCACGTCATCGGCGATGCCTGCCTCGGCGGCGGCATTCCCAAATCGGCGTCGGCTGCGAGCGCGCAAGGCAAGGCCTGCGCCGCAGCGATCGTCAGCCTGCTCGCAGGCCGCGCCCCGGAGGCGCCGCGGCTTACCGGTGTCTGCTACACCACGGTCGCGCCCGGTTACGGCTTCTCGCTCGCCGGCAACTACCAGCCCAGAGGCGATATCTTTGCCGAGGTCGAGGGCGGCGCGACCAGCCCGGTCGACGCCCCGCGCGAGCTGCGCACCCGCGAGGCGACCGAAGCCGAGCGTTGGTTTCAAACCATCACGGCGGACACCTTTGGCTAGATTGACCGTCCATATCGCAGCGATGATCGCCGTCGGCCTTGCCTTCGCCTGCGGAGCAGGCGCCGAGGAGCTCGCGCCCTACAAGATCGTCGGCGACGGCATTCCGGCTTCGCTCACCGGCACGCCCGGCGATGCCGCGCGCGGACGCGCACTGGTGCTGGCGCGCACGACGACCTGCATCCTCTGCCATTCCGGCCCCTTCCCCGAAACGCGGTTCCAGGGCGACCTCGCGCCCGATCTGACCGGCGCCGGGAACCGGTGGTCGGTGAGCCAGTTGCGGCTTCGTCTAGTCGATGCCTCGCGCTTCAACGCGGAGACCATCATGCCGTCCCATTATCGCAATGACGGCCTCGTCCGCGTCGGACGCAATTTCGCCGGCAAACCGGTATTATCGGCGGCGGAGATCGAGGACATCGTGGCCTATCTTGCAACGCTTCGGGACTAGGACTGCTCATGCCAACCACGCGACGACAATTCCTGAGCCTTGCCGGCGGCATCACCGCCGCCGGGACGATCCCGCTCGTCACGCTGCGGCCGCTGGAGGCGACGCCCGCGATGCTCAGCGCGGCGGTCCGCAACGTCGTAGGTGAAGCCCAGATTCGCACCGGCAGGGTGAAGCTCGACATTCCGCCACTGGTCGAGAACGGCAACACCGTGCCGATGACCGTGAGCGTCGCAAGCCCGATGACGCCTGACGACTACGTCAAGAGCATCCACGTCTTCAACGAGAAGAACCCGCAGCCGAACATCGGCAATTTCCATCTCGGCCCCTCCTCCGGCCGCGCCCAGGTCTCGACGAGGATCAGGCTGGCCGACACCCAGAAGGTGGTCGCAATCGCCCGTCTCTCCGACGACACGTTCTGGCAGGTCACCGCCGACATCGTCGTTACGCTGGCGGCCTGCACCGAGGAGCTGAACTGATGGCCGCGCTGATCAACGTACCGGCAAAGGCCAAGCGCGGCGACATCATCGAAATCCGCACGCTGACCTCGCACATCATGGAAACCGGCTTTCGCCACACCGCCGACGGCCGGCTCGTGCCGCGCGACATCATCACGAGCTTCACCTGCCGCTACAACGGTGCCGAGATCTTTCGCGCCGACCTGTTTCCGGCGATCGCCGCGAACCCATACCTTTCGTTCTTCACGGTCGCGAAGGAGAGCGGCAAGTTCGAGTTCGAATGGACCGGCGACAACGGCTATTCGTCCACCGCGACGGCATCGATCACGGTCGAATGAATTCCTGGCGCGCGATAGCGGTGGCGGTGGCGATAATGCTCTCCACGGGCCCCGCCCTGCTCGCCGGCGAGATTGCGCCCGAGGCGCGCCGGTCCGGCTACGCTTTCATGGGGCCGGACACGCGTGCCATGCAGGATGACGACACGTCCAATCCGGGCATGCTGTTCGTGCTCGACGGCGAAACACTGTGGACGAAGAAGACCGGCAGCGCGGAGAAGGCCTGCGCGGATTGCCACGGCGATGCGCGAGGCAGCATGAAGGGCGTAGCGGCGCGCTATCCCGCTTTCTACAAAGCACAGGGGCGCCCTGTCACACTCGATCAACGCATCAATCTCTGCCGCGCCAATCATCAGCAGGCAACGCCGCTCCCCTACGAGAGCCGCGACCTGCTGGCGCTGTCCGCCTTCGTCGCCCACCAGTCGCGCGGTGTCGCGATCACGGCTGGCGAGGATCCGCAAGTCAAGCCGTTCGTCGAACAGGGCCGCGACCTCTTCATGCAGCGCGAGGGCCAGCTCAACCTTGCCTGCACCAATTGCCACGACGACAACTTTGACAAGCATCTCGCCGGTGCGCCGATCACGCAGGGACAGCCGACCGGCTATCCGCTGTATCGGCTGGAATGGCAGACGCTGGGGTCGCTGGAGCGGCGTCTGCGCAGCTGCATGTCCGGCGTCCGCGCCCAGGCCTACGACTACGGCGCACCGGAGCTCGTCGCGCTCGAGCTCTTTTTGATGTCGCGGGCGCGCGGCCTGCCGATGGAAACACCGGCCGTGCGGCCTTGATTCCTTCGAATTAGGACTAGGCAGGCGCGGCACGGTCGCTAGTATCCCCTCCCAAAGACGATGAGTCACAGGGAGGACTTGAAGTGGTCGACTACAGAATCTCGCGCCGTACGCTCTTGACGGGCACCGCAGCGGCTGGCGCGCTCAGCCTGACCGGATTGCCGGCGCGCGCCGAGGTCAACTGGAAGAAATACGCCGGGACCAAGCTGGAGGTGATCCTCGCCAAGGGTCCGCGCGGCGACAACCTGCAAAAGAACATCAAGGAGTTCACCGATCTCACCGGCATCCAGGTCGAATCGGAGCAGATCCCCGAGCAGCAGCAGCGCCAGAAGGTCGTGATCGAGCTCACCTCGGGCCGGCCGAGCTTCGACGTCGTGCACATGAGCTATCACGTACAGAAGCGGCAGTTCGAGAAAGCCGGCTGGCTCGCCGACATGACGCCGTTCATGAAGGATCCGACACTGACCGCGCCCGATCTCGTCGAGAGCGACTTCTCGGCCGCCGGCCTGCAATATGCCAAGAACGACAAGGGCCAGATGCTGTCGCTGCCCTGGTCGGTCGACTATTTCATCCTCTACTACAACAAGGAGCTATTCCAGAAGAAGGGCGTCGCTGTCCCGAAAACCTTCGACGAGATGATCGCGGCCGCCGAGAAGCTGACCGATCCCAAGGAAGGGACCTACGGTTTCGTCGGACGGGGCTTGCGCAACGCCAACATGACGTTGTGGACGAACTTCTTCCTCAATTGCGGAGGCGAATTCCTCGACGCCAAAGGTAACATCCTGACCGACGGTCCGGAAGCAATCGAGGCGACAAAAATCTACCAGACGCTGCTGACGAAGGTCGCTCCGCCCGGCGTCGTTGGCTTCAACTGGATGGAGTCGATGGCTTCGTTCACGCAAGGGCGCTCCGCAATGTGGATCGACGGCGTCGGCTGGGCGCCGCCGCTGGAGGATCCGGCCGCCTCGCGCGTCGTCGGCAAGGTCGGCTACACCGTCGTGCCTGCCGGACCGAAGGGACAATATTCAGCCACCTACGGCGACGGCCTCGGCATTGCCGCGGCGAGCAAGAACAAGGAAGCCGCCTATCTGCTCTGCCAGTGGGCGGTCTCGAAGAAGCAGGGCGCGCGGCTGCTGCAGGCCGGCGGCGGCGTGCCGTTCCGCAACTCGATCCTGAACGACGCTGAAGTCCAGAGCGGCGTGAAGATGCCCAAGGAGTGGCTGCAATCGGTGATCGATTCCGCCAAGATCAGCAAGCTGGGCCTGCCCGTGATCATCCCGGTCGCCGAATTCCGCGATCTTGTCGGCGCCGCAGTTACCTCGACCATCACAGGTACCGACCCCGCCACAGAGCTGAAAAAGGCCCACGACCAGTTTCGGCCGATCCTGGAGCGTAGCGAAAAGACGTGAGTGCGCTGACACAATCGACTCCGGCCGCGGCACAGTCTGCTGCCGCGCCGGAGAAAGAGTTGCGGCCGCCGTCCTACTGGCCGTTCGTGGTGCCGGCGCTGGTCGTCGTGCTCGCCATCATCATCTTCCCGTGGGTCTTCACCATCTGGATGAGCCTGAACGAGTGGAAGGTCGGCTCGCCGACCACGTTCGTCGGGATCTCCAACTATCTGCGGCTGACCAGCGATCCGCGCTTCATCGAGGCGGTGGGCCACACCATAGTCTACACCGCGCTGTCGGTGCTGCTGCCGCTGGTGCTCGGCACGTTCGCAGCCGTGGTGTTCCACCAGAAATTCGCCGGCCGCGGCTTCCTGCGCGGCGTCTTCATCATGCCGATGATGGCGACGCCGGTCGCCATCGCGCTGGTCTGGACCATGATGTTCCACCCGCAGCTCGGCGTGCTGAACTACCTGTTGTCGCTGGTCGGGATACCCGCGCAGCTCTGGGTGTTTCATCCCGCAACCGTCATCCCCTCGCTGGTGCTGGTCGAGACCTGGCAATGGACGCCGCTCGTGATGCTGATCGTGCTCGGCGGCCTCGCTGCAATTCCGACCGAGCCCTATGAGAGCGCGCAGATCGACGGCGCCAATCTGTGGCAGGTGTTCCGCTTCATCACGCTGCCGCTAATCATGCCGTTCCTGTTCATCGCCGGCATGATCCGCATGATCGACGCGGTGAAGAGTTTCGACATCATCTTCGCGATCACGCAAGGAGGACCCGGCTCGGCGTCGGAGACCATCAACATCTATCTCTACAGCGTCGCCTTCACCTATTACGACCTCGGCTACGGCTCGGCGATCGCGGTGGTGTTCTTCCTGCTGATCATCCTGCTTGCGGCTGTGATGCTCTACGCCCGCCAGCGCATGGTGTGGACCGAAATCGCGAGTGGCGCATGACACCTCGTCAGATCATCGGCAAGATCGGCCTGTGGCTTTCGGTGTTCGTCATCGTGTCGCCGGCAATCCTGTTCTTCCTCTGGATGCTGTCGCTGTCGCTCAAATTTGAGATCGACAACGCCGCCTACCCGCCGGTGTTCTTCCCCGAGCGTATCGCCTGGAAGAACTATGCCGACGTGCTCGCCTCCAACCGCTTCCTGACCTATTTCGTCAACAGCCTGGTCGTCACCGGCAGTGCGACCGCGCTGGCGTTGATCGTCGGCGTCCCCGCCGGCTACGGCATCGCGCGCATGGCCGCGCACAAATCCGCGATCGTGATCCTGATCGCGCGCATCACGCCCGGCCTGTCCTACCTGATCCCGCTGTTCCTGCTGTTCCAGTGGCTCGGACTGCTCGGCACGCTGGTGCCGCAGATCATCATCCATCTCGTGGTGACGGTGCCGATCGTGATCTGGATCATGATCGGCTATTTCGAGACGACGCCGCTCGAGCTGGAGGAAGCCGCGCGGATCGACGGCGCCACGCGCTGGCAGGTGTTTCGCCACGTCGCCCTGCCGATCGCCAAGCCGGGGATCGCGGTCGCCTTCATCCTCGCCATCATCTTCTCCTGGAACAACTTCGTCTTCGGCATCGTGCTGGCCGGACGCGAGACGCGCACCCTGCCCGTCGCCGTCTACAACATGATCTCGTTCGACCAGTTGAGCTGGGGGCCGCTCGCGGCTGCCGCGCTGATCGTCACCCTTCCGGTGCTGCTGCTGACGGTGTTTGCGCAGCGGCAGATCGTGGCCGGGCTCACCGCGGGCGCCGTCAAGGGCGGGTGATCCACCCGACGCCGCCAATCGTGGAGATGCGATCCTGGTGGGCTCACCAGCCCACGCGCAGGCCCACACGTCCGCCGGCGACCTTCTCGTCCGGCCCGTAGCCGATGCCGCCGTTGAACTGCATGTTCCGATTGAGGCGCAGCGCCGCATTGAAGGCGAGACCGTTGGCTCGCTCGAAGGTCCCGTAGTTCATCGTCATGGCGAAGGTCTCGTCCGGCAGCAGCGTCGGCACGCCGGCCATGGCAAAGGCCATGGCGACGCCGCTGGTCGCCTTGCTGGTCCGCGCGCTGAGGTCGTCGAGCCGGCCGTTGATGCTGGCGAGCTGCGCATTGATGGCGCTGAGATCGGTCGTCGAGGCCAGGCCGAGATTGGCGAGCGTGGTGGTCGCGAGATTGCCGGCGCCGTCGGACGTGACAAGCTGCGTCGCGCCGCCTTGCGCGGCCTTGCTTGCCGACGAGGTGATGCCGGCCATGGTGTAGGTGTTGCCTGCCGTGCCAAACGCCTGCTGATTGGCGCGCGTCGCTGTGGCGCCGTTGCCGATCGCGGCGGAGTTGGTGAAGCCGGCGCTGGTGTTGTTGCCGACGGCGACGGCGTTGGCGCCTGCGACCGATACGGTGTTGCCGATCGCGATGCCGCCTGACCCGGTCACGGTGGCCGTGTTCGCCATCACCAGTGCGTTGGGCGCGTTGACGGCGTTGCCGGAGCCGAACACGGAGGAGCCGGCCGCGCTCGCGGTGCCGGCTACGGTGTTGTTGGAGCCGACCACGTTGACGTTGTCGCCCCGGCCGGTCTGGTTGGCACCGTTGATCGTGTTGTTGTCGCCCAGCACGAAGCTGCCATTGCCGTTCACGGTGTTGGGGTCGCCGATGGCGAAGCTGCCATTGCCGCGGACGACCTGACGGGTGCCGAACGCACCGCTGTTGCTGCCGGTGACGCTGTTGTTCGCGCCGACCGCGGTGCTGTTGGCGCCGGTCACCACACTGTTGGAGCCGACCGCCGTCCCGTTCGTGCTGCCTGCATTGGCAATCGCCCACGCACCGACGGCCAGCGAACTGTCGCCGGCCGCATAGCTGCTGTTTCCGTACGCCGAGCTGGACATGCCGGTCGCGGTGCTCCAGCCGCCGGATGCGGTGGCGTAGTCGGCGGTGGCATGGGAGCTCGTCCCCACCGCCGTGGATATCCAGCCGGCAGCACTGCTGTTGGAGCCGACGGCAACGGCAAAGTCGCCGCTCGCGTTGCTCACGTAGCCGTAGGCGGAGCTCTCATAGCCGTAGGCCGCGCTCTGCGCCCCGGTGGCGGAGGTGTATCGACCGCCCGCGTTGGCGCCGTAACCCAGCGCGACGCTTTGCTCGTTGGTCGCCTGGCTCAGGGCGCCCGCGGCAAGGCTGAAATTGCCAAACGCGTTGCTGGACGACCCATAGGCCGAGCTGGATGGGCCGCCGGCCGTGCTGCCGGCGCCGCACGCCGTACTTCCGGCAGAGCCTGCGCCTGCGCCGCCGGTGCTGTTGCTGGCGTCGACGCAGACGAACTGCGCCTGAGCGGATGGAGGATCGAGCAAGGCGCCGAGCACGATTGCCGCCGCTGCACAAATCGTCGCCGGCCGCGTGCGCCGCCACGCCGCCCTCCTGCCCGTTCGTCCGGTCCGCTCGCCGATCCGGCCCTCGGCCAACCGCGCCGCAAGATTCAACCCCCGCTCGTACATCGCTCACCTTCACGTCATTGCAAATTGTCCGAGCCGCGAAACACACACGTCTGGCCCGCGCGCAATAATATGAATATTCATGTCCGGAGACTGCGGTTCGACGGTGCGGAAACTTGCCTGATCGTCCCAATTTGCAGACCAACTGCCCGAGGGAGCGGCCTGGCATGACGAAGATTCCGTATCTGCGCTTCGACACCGCGGAGTTGCCTGCCGCCGAGCGGCTCGACCACTACCGCGCGATTCTCACGCACTACGACGTGACAGTCCCCGAGGGCACGGACCGGGACGACTTCGAGGTCCTGGCCGAGGCCTGGTTGCTCGGGGGACTGGTCACTGCATCCACCCGGATGGGGCCGGTGCGCTTCACCCGCTCCGCCGCGCTGGCCAAGGCCGATGGCCGCAATTCATTCGCGCTGCTGCTGCTCCGGCGCGGCGCCTGGAGCGGCGAAGTCGACGGCGAGCCGATCTCGGCCGGTCCCGGCCAGGTGCTGGTGCTCGATCTGACCCGCCCCTTCGACGGCACCGCCACGGCGACCGACACCATCAGCCTCGACGTCGAGCGCGATCCGATCGTCAGTGCCGCGCCCGACGGCCTCGACCTGCACGGCCTCGTCCTTGACGGCGCCGCCGGCCGCGTTCTCGCCGATCATATGGCGCTCCTGCGGCGCAGGCTTCCGGCGATGGACGAGAACGACGCGCCCGATGCGGTCCGGACGACGCTCGACCTGCTGCGCGGATGCTTTAGCGTGGCCGCCCGGCCGCGCGAGCATGGGCTTGCCCGGCGTGACATCGCCATCCTTCACCGCGCCAGCCGCTCTATCGACCAGAATCTGGGCCGCTCCGACCTTTCGGTGGCGACCATCTGCCGCGAGATCGGCGTGTCGCGCTCGGTGCTCTATCGGGTCTTCGCGCCGCTCGCGGGCGTCGCCGATTACATTCGCGGGCGGCGACTCGAAGCGATCCATGTGCTGCTTGATGACGCCGATGAAGATCGCTGGAATGCAGAGATCGCCGCTGAATTCGGCTTCGTGAGCCAGGCCCATTTCAGCCGCAGCTTCCGGCAGCATTTCGGCTACTCGCCACGCACGGCGCGCGACTCCCGCTTGCACGATCTTGCAGCAGCAGTCGAAGCCGGGCCGGAACTGTTTCGCGAGTGGATTGTCCGGCTCGGCTGACCCGCCAGGTGCGGTCCGGAAAGAAACGGCTGGACGACTCGCCCACATTCTACTTGGAGTTGACGCACGGTTTGCGCGCACATATGCTACGGTTCGTAGCATTGCTCAGTGTGAAAGTCGCATCCTGCGTACGAAACGCCAGAGAGACGCCAGATGTCAGCTCGTCCCCTGATCCCGCGCCGGAAGCTGTTTGGTAATCCGACCTACGTCGGCGCCAAATTATCGCCGGATGGACAATTGCTGTCCTGGCTCGCCCCGGTCGACGGCGTTCTGAACATCTGGGTATCCCCGGTCGACAGCATTACGGCAGGCCAGCCCGTGACGCGCACCAGGGGCAGACCGATCAACTGGCAGAATTGGAGTCCGGACGGTCGCTACATCATGTTTCTCAACGATGAGAACGGGGATGAAAATCTGCACCTGTTCGTTGTCGATCCCCGCAGTTCGGAACTCCGGGATCTCACGCCCTTCGCCAATGTCCGTGCGCTGCCGACGCACTGGTCGCACATTGTCCCCGACAAGATCGCGATCAGCCTCAACGATCGCGACGTGCGATGGCACGATACGTTCCTGCTCGACCTCGCAACCGGCGAGCGCACACTGGTTTGGGAGAATCGCCAGGAATTCCATTTCGTGGGACTCGACTGGCGGCTCAAGCCGCGCCACGCCCACAGCAACGCGCCCGACGGAGGCACACGCTTTTGGCGCATCGACGAGCAGAAGGTCACGCATTGGCGCGACGTCCCGTACGAAGCCTACACGAGCACACGGCTCTGGGCGTTCGACGCCGGATGCAACCACCTCCACATGAGCTCGAGCCTGGAGCACGACAAATCGGCGCTTCTGCGGATCAACTGGTCAACCGGTGAGGAGCGTGTCCTGTTCAAAAGCGACCGCGCCGACGTGACGGACGCCATATTCAATGCCCGGACCCTCGAACCGAAAGCGGTCTGCATCGACCCCGGCCGGCAGGAATGGACGGCTTTGACGCCAGCGGTTGCAAGCGAGCTCGATCTGATCAAGGCGCGGCTTCCTGGCCACGCGTTCCATGTCGAAAGCCAAAGTGATGACGATCGCCGGTGGATCGTGACGAGCCACACGGCGGATCAGCCCGCCACATATCATCTTCTCGACCGCGACAAGCAGACCATCACCGAGCTGTTCACGGCGCGGCCCGAACTCAAGCCTTATCGCCTGGCACCAATGCAGGCTGTGCAAGGCAAGTCGCGCGACGGCTTTACCCTCGTCTCCTACCTGACCCTGCCGGCGGAGATCGAGGCCGACCGCCCGCCTCGTCCGCTGCCGATGGTCCTCATCGTCCACGGTGGTCCATGGGGGCGTGACATCTACGGCTATCGCAGGGATCACCAGTGGCTGGCCGATCGCGGCTACGCCGTCCTTTCGGTCAACTATCGGGGATCGACGGGCTTCGGCAAGGCGTTCGTTGCCGCGAGCGAAAAGGAGCATGCGCGAAAGATGCATGACGACCTCATCGACATTGTCGATTGGGCTATTGGCGAAGGCATCGCGCAAAAGGACAAGGTCGCGATCTTCGGCGTGTCCTACGGCGGACTGGCCTCATTCATCGCCGCAACCTTCACGCCAGAGGTGTTCTGTTGTTCGGTGCCGGTGGTCGGCATCTCCAATCTGCAAACGCTGCTGGAATCGATGCCACCCTATTGGGCCGGTTTCGCGGAGTTCATGTATCGCAGCTACGGTGATCCGCGCACTGAGGAGGGCCGCAAGCTGCTCGCCGAGCGCTCACCGATCAACAAGGTCGACAACATCAAGAAGCCCATGCTGATCTTTCATGGCGCCAACGACGTCCGGTGCAAGATCGCGGAAAGCGACACCATCGTCGCCGCCATGCAGGCCAAGAACATTCCGGTGACCTACATCGTCTACCCCGACGAGGGGCACGGCTTCCAGAAGCCAGCCAATCAGCTGTCCTACATCGCGATTGCCGAGGCGTTCTTTGCACGGCATCTGGGCGGTGCGTGCGAGCCCATTGGCGAGGACTTCGAGGGATCCAGCCACGAGGTTCGCGCGGGGGCCAATATCCTGTCCGACCTGGGCGTGGCTTGAAAATTGGCGGCCGGGCGACCTTGCGCCACCCGGCCGCGATAATTGCTGGCGACGACCTATTCCGCCGGCGCGGCATGCATCTCCGGATGCGCGGCATAGTGCTCGGTGGTGCCCAGCTTGCTGGCCGCGAACAGGCCGGCAGCCATCACGGCATAGGCGAACGCGACCGCGGGCGTGACGCCGAAGCCGCCGCCGATGCCGACGGCCTCGCCATGCATGAAGCCGAAATAGGTCAGCACCGCGCCGACCAGCGCGAAAGCGGAAGCCTTCTCGAAGTCGCGCTCGATGATGAAGACACCGATCGCGCCGAGGATGAGGCCGCCGAGGATGGAGCCGCCGCCCATGACTTCGAGCCCGTGGTAGAACACGCCCTGCTGTGGCAGCGCGGCGATCGCGGCCGCCTTGACCGCGTCGGCCTTGTCGGCGGCCAGCCCGCCGACGCTGGTCGCCGCCATCATGGTCGAGCCCAGCATCGTGTCGATCTGGAGCTTGGCCCAGGCGGCCAGATGCGGCGTCAGCGCCAGCACGATCGCCGGCGCATGCTTGACCGGCGTGGTCTGGAACGCTTGCGCGCCGATGAGCATGCCGATGTAGAGCAGGATCGGCGAGATCGCGACGACAGGCACCAGCGCCAGCAGCACCGAGATGATGCCGAACCAGGCCAGCACGACCACCATGATGCCGGTCGCCGCCGAATAGCCGATGCGGCCGCCCATCGCCTTCCAACCGGGATGACCGATATAGACGGCGTTGATGAAGGGATTGCCCATCAGGCAGCCGATCAGGCTGACAACGCCGTCGGCGGTGAGCACGCGCGTGGTCGGGTACTCGTCACCGGCGGCTTCCGCGCTCTCGACATTGTCCATGGCCTCGACGAGGTCATAGATACCGAATGGAATGGCCGTGACCAGGATGACGCCGAGGAATTCGAAGCCGGAGAAGACGTAGCCCACCGCCGGGATCGGCACCGAGAAGCCGAAATTGGCGAACGCTGCGCCGACGCCCGCGATGCTCAACCCGCCGAGGCCGAGACCGAACAGATTCGAGCCCCAGGCGATGATCATGCCGGCCGCGATGGCGACGAGACCCGCCGGAATGCCGCGCCAATATTTCACGCCGCCGAACCAGCTCACCAGGATGATGGCGAAGCAGACGAGACCAATCTGCGGCGTCATGTACATCTCTAACGCCGGGCGCATCGAGATGAAGGTGACGGAGACGCCGGCGAGCGTGCCGAGCAGCGCCGCGCGCGGCGTGATCTTGCGAATGAACGGCGCGATGAAGCCGCCGATCATGAGAATAAAACTCTGGAAGAACACCCAGACGAGGCCAGCCGACCAGCCCTTGAGCGGATCGCCGGTCTTGATCGTGATCGGCAGCATGATCACGAAGGTGACGATGAACATGTGCGGCACGCTGACGCCCGAGGGCAGCGCGCAGACATCGTTGCGGCCGGTCTTCTGTGCCAGACGATAGGCGAGGTAGGCGTAATAGAAGGTCGACAGGCACATCATCAGCCCGAGCGCGGGCAGGATGCGGCCGAACACGAGGCTGTCAGGCATCTTCAGCACGAAGCGCAACAGGCCCGTGAGCACCAGCATGTTGACGAGGATGTTGGTGCCGAAGCCGAAAAACGCGTTCCAGTCGCCCGATGTCCATAGTGCCGGCTTGAACCCGGACGTGTTCAGATCGGATTTGCCGGCCGTCCCCGTCATTGTGCTCATGGTGATGCCCCTAAGCTGAAGTGGAAATCTTCATCGCCTCCAGTACTGCGGCTGAGTCCGCGACCCAGCCGAAGATGCCGCCCTGGGCCTTGATCATTTTCAGGCCCATCTCGTGAAACTCGGGAAAGTAGGATGCGCAGCCGTCCGAGATGACGACGCAGCGATAGCCGCGGTCATTGGCCTCGCGCACGGTGGTGTTGACGCACACTTCAGTGGTGACGCCGCACACCAGCAGATTTTCGATGCCGTATTTCTCCAGCACGTCGGTGAGCTCGGTGGCGTAGAAGGCGCCTTTGCCCGGCTTGTCGATCACGACTTCGCTGTCGAGCGGATAGAGCTCGGGAATGATGTCGTGACCGGCCTCGCCGCGAATGAGAATGCGCCCCATCGGGCCGGGATCGCCGATGCGCAAGGACGGGGCGCCGCGCTCGACCTTCGCCGGCGGCGCATCGGAGAGATCGGGCAGATGGCCCTCGCGGGTGTGGATCACCAGCATGCCGGTGTCGCGCGCCGCCTTCAGCACCGCGCCGATCGGCTTCACCGCACGCGCAAGCTGGCTGACGTCGTTGCCGAGCGTCTCGCCGAAGCCGCCGGGCTCCATGAAATCGCGCTGCATGTCGATGATGAGAAGCGCGGTGGCGGGCCAGTCGAGCCTGATCGGCTCGGGCTCGGCGCTGATGACGCCCAATGTCGGCTTGGTCGAGTTCAACATGACTCAAGGCCCCCGCGAGAACTCTCTTTGCCAGGAGTTCTGCAAACGCCGTGCCATTGTGTACAATAGCGGTGGGGCACAGGCTGCGAGGGAATTCGTTGTGCTGTCAGAAGGTTACGTCAGCAGCTGGCGGCTGCTTATTCCCTGTGCGACGGCTTTGCGACGTGCAGTTGCTTAAAGGATGAGCGGACTCCGCTGTCATTCCGGGGCGCGCGTAGCGCGAGCCCGGAATCCATCGGGCCGCGATACATGAGGCGAAATGGATTCCGGGCTCGACTCTTCGCGCCGCCCCGGAATGACGACAAGAAACTACCGCCCCGCCCCATACAGCCGCCGATACTCGTCCTCATACGGCGCATAGGAATCCTTCAGCGTCGCCATGTTGAGCAGCATGGTGGCCACCATCGTGCCCGTCTTGTCGAACACGCGCGTCTTGACCCAGGCGCTTTCGGTGCGGCGGCTGCCGGAGAGCGCGACCACCTCGCGCTCCACCTCATACGCGTCGTCGACGAAGAGCGGCCCCTTCACCAGCCTGATCTCCTGGTCGGCGAACAAGCCGACCGCCGGGCCCTTGGCCGGCAACGGATCGTCCTTGGAGCGGTACTGGAACAGCACGCTCAGCATCTCCATCGGGATGATCGGCTTGCGCCATGGGTTGTCGACACTGGAATAATACGGCGAGCTCTCGGTGATGACGGCGAGCTTCTGCCGGAGCGAGAACGGATAGAGGTCGCCCATGGCCTGGTCGAACGCCATGCGCACAGCTTGCCGCTTGCTGGTCTGCGCGATCTTCACCTCGCGCAGGATCACGGGATCGGCGAGCGGCTTGAGCTCGGTGAGGCGAGACTCGAGCGCGGTCGCCACGTGCGGTTCGCCGACCGAGACCGTGCCGCGCAGCACTTCGGTGCCGTCGCGCTTGACCATCTGGATCTGGCACTGGCTCGCACCGGCTAGAGGTTTCGACAGGATCGCTTGCACCTCCTCGCCTTCGAAGCAGGCGTTGCGATAATGCGCGGAAAGACAGCCGCTCTCGAACCAGGCCTGTCCCCACAGCCGTACGCCGAGCGGCGCGAACTGGCTGAAATGCGTCGGGCCTTCGATGGTGCCGCCCTTGAAGCCGAGCTTTTGCGCGGTGGCGTCGTCATGGATCGAAGCGTGCGCATCGTAGACCTGCGCGTGAAGCATCTGACGCGGCTGGCGCCACGGCCCGATCAAGGCCTCGGCCGTCTCGGTGATCTCGGTGTCGAATGCGTTTGCCGTCATGGTGTCCTCCGCAAGCAAGCCATGACTAGCAGGAGCGCCACGGATGCGGCCAGCGATATTGACTTCGCCGGCCCATGCTCTTGACTGCGATCTCCCGCTTCGCACAGCCGCAAGCCTCCCGCGGCGCAAAATCCCCCGCCCGACCAGGACAATAAGGACTTCCGAAATGACGCTGATGCAGGTCGAGCTGGACGATAAATACCGGCTCGAATCGAAGCGGATCTTCCTGTCCGGCACGCAGGCCCTGGTTCGATTGCCCATGTTGCAGCGCGAACGCGACCGGCTTCAGGGGCTCAACACCGGCGGCTTCATCTCGGGCTATCGCGGTTCCCCGCTCGGCATGTACGACCACGCGCTGTGGCGCGCGAAGTCGCACCTCCAGCAGCACGACATCGCCTTCGTCCCCGGCCTGAACGAGGACCTGGCTGCTACCGCGGTCTGGGGCAGCCAGCAGGTCGGCCTGTTTCCCGGCGCCAAGGTCGATGGTGTGTTCGGTATCTGGTACGGCAAGGGCCCCGGCGTCGACCGCTCGGTGGATGCGCTGAAGCACGCCAATGCGGCCGGCACCTCGCTCAATGGCGGCGTGCTGGCGCTCGCAGGCGACGACCACGGCTGCCAGTCCTCGACGCTGGCGCATCAGAGCGAACAGGTGTTCGCGGCAGCGCTGATTCCCGTGATCAATCCGGCAACGCTGCAGGACTATCTCGACCTCGGCCTCTACGGTTTTGCGCTGTCGCGCTTCTCCGGCTGCTGGGTCGGCTTCAAGGCGATCAGCGAGACCGCGGAAAGTTCGGCGTCGATTGATAGCGATCCCGAACGCATCCAGATCAGGCTGCCCGACGATTTCGAGATGCCGCCCGGCGGCCTCAACATCCGCTGGCCCGATCCGCCGCTGGACGCCGAGAGACGCCTGTTCGGCCCGAAGATGGCCGCAGTGCAGGCCTTTGCCCGCGCCAACCAGCTCGATCGCATCGTGCTGGATTCAAAGCCCGCGCGACTCGGCATTGTCGCGACCGGCAAGGCCTATCTCGATCTGCGCCAGGCGCTCGCCGACCTAGGGACTACCGACAAGGACGCGCAGGACCTGGGCCTGCGCATCTACAAGGTCGCGCTGACCTGGCCGCTGGAGGAAAGCGGAGCCAAGCGCTTCGCCGAAGGACTTCAGGATGTGCTGGTGGTCGAGGAGAAGCGCGGCTTCATCGAAGACCAGCTGATGCGCATCCTCTACAATATCGACGCGTCCAGGCGCCCGACCGTCACCGGAAAGCGCGACGAGCGCGGCGCGCCGCTGCTGCCGAGCGAGGGCGAGCTGACGCCGACCATCGTGGCGTCAGCGCTGGTGGCGCGGCTGCGCAAGCTCGGCCATCACAGCCCGGTGCTGGAGCAGCGCCTCGCGCGGCTCGAGGCGTTCGACAATCCCGTCACGGCCAGCGCGCCGATCAAGCTCGCGCGCACGCCGTTCTTCTGCTCGGGCTGCCCGCACAATTCCTCGACCCGCGTGCCCGAGGGCAGCCGCGCCATGGCCGGCATCGGCTGCCACGGCATGGCCCTGAGCATGCCGACCCGCCGCACCGATTTGATCTCGCATATGGGCGCCGAGGGCGTGAACTGGATCGGGCAATCTCCCTTCACCAGCGAGACGCACATCTTTCAGAATCTCGGCGACGGCACCTATACACACTCGGGCTTGCTCGCTCTTCGTGCCGCTTCAGTCGCCGGCATCAACATCACCTACAAGATCCTCTACAACGACGCCGTCGCCATGACCGGCGGCCAGCCGGCCGAAGGCGGCTTCAACGTCGCGCAGATCGCGCACCAGGTCTGGGCCGAGGGCGTCAAGCGCCTCGCGATTGTCTCCGACGATCCGAGCAAGTACCCGGAGGGCAATTACTTCCCAAAGGGCGCAACGATCCATCACCGCCGCGAGCTCGATGCCGTGCAGCGCGAGCTGCGCGACATCAAGGGCCTCACGGTCGTCATCTATGACCAGACCTGCGCGGCCGAAAAGCGCCGCCGCCGCAAGCGTGGGCTCTATCCCGACCCCGCCAAGCGCGCCTTCATCAACGAGCTGGTCTGCGAAGGCTGCGGCGACTGCTCGCAGGCCTCGAACTGCGTCTCGGTGCAGCCGCTGGAGACCGAATTCGGCCGCAAGCGCCAGATCGACCAGTCGAACTGCAACAAGGACTTTTCCTGCGTCGAAGGCTTTTGCCCGAGCTTCGTCACCGTGCATGGCGGCTCGCTGAAGCGGGTCAAGACCTCCGCGGTCGATTCGGGGCAGTTGTTCGCCGATTTGCCGCTGCCGCCTGCGCGTGAGCTGGACGGTCCCTACAACATTCTCGTCACCGGCATCGGCGGCACCGGCGTCATCACCATTGGCGCACTGCTCGGCATGGCCGCCCATGTCGACGGCCGCGGTTGCTCGGCGCTGGACTTCACCGGCCTGTCGCAGAAGAACGGCGCGGTGATGAGCCATGTCCGCATCGCACCGAAGCCCGAGGACATCTCCGCGGTCCGCATCACCACCGGCGGCGCCGACGTCATCCTCGGCTGCGACATGATCGTCTCGGCCGGCCCCTCCGCGCTCAGCCGCGCCGAACGCGGGGTGACCAAGGCCTACATCAACGCCGATCTGCAACCGACCGCGAGTTTCGTGCAAAATCCCGATCTCGATTTCGAGATGGGTACGATGCAGACCGTGCTGCGCGACGCCGTCGGCGACAAGAACCTCGACATCATCGACGCCACAGGCATCGCCTCAGCCCTGATGGGCGACTCGATCGCGACCAATCCCTTCATGCTCGGTTTCGCCTTCCAGAAGGGCGCGATCCCGCTGTCGCTGGAGGCCCTGCTCCGCGCCATCGAGATCAACGGCGCCGCGATCGAGATGAACAAGCTCGCCTTCACCTGGGGGCGCCTCGCCGCCCACGACATGTCGCGGGTCCGCAGCGTGCTCCAGTTCAAGAGCCGGGCGTCCGCGCCGAGCAAATCGCTCGACGACATCATCGCAACGCGCGCGGAGTTTTTGACCGGCTATCAGGACAAGGCGTATGCCGACCGCTATCTCGCAGCCGTCGCCAGGGTGCGCAAGGCGGAGAGCGCGGCCTCGCCCGCGTCCACGGAGCTGACCGAGGCCGTGGCCAAGAACCTGTTCAAGCTGATGTCCTACAAGGACGAGTACGAGGTCGCGCGGCTCTATACCGACGGCAGCTTTGCCAAGAAGGTGTCGGAGAAATTCGACGGGGACTTCACGCTGAAGTTCTACCTCGCCCCGCCGATCTTCGCGCAGCGCGACAAGACGACCGGGCATCTCCAGAAGAAGGAATTCGGCGACTGGATGATCCACGCCTTCCGCGTGCTGGCCAAGCTCAAGTTCCTGCGCGGCGGTGCGTTCGATCCGTTCGGCCGCACCGAGGAGCGCAGGACCGAGCGGAAGCTGATCGAGGATTATCTGGCGATGATCGACCAGCGGATCGCCGGGCTGAACGCGGCGCAGATCCCGCTGCTGGCACGGCTCGCGCGCGTGCCCGAGACGATCCGCGGCTTCGGCCACGTCAAGGAAGGCAATATCAAGCAGGCGATGGCCGAGACGGCACGGCTGCAGGCGGAGCTCGAGAATAGCCGGTTTGCGGCGGCAGCGGAGTAGAGGTCAGGAAGGCGAAAGCCTCTCCTCGTCATTGCGAGGAGCCCTTGCGACGAAGCAATCCAGAGTCCCTCCGCGGGAGGCAGCCTGGATTGCTTCGCTGCGCTCGCAATGACGGAGAATATGGGACGCGCTCGCGACACACGCGGCGTCATCGCCCGCGAAGGCGGGCGATCCAGTACGCCGCGGCGGTTGTTGTCCATCTCGCTGCCTCTGGAATACTGGATGCCCCGCCTTCGCGGGGCATGACAGCGGTGGAGACGGCTAGATCGAGGTCGTGGCGACGCTTGGTGCCAAGGCCGTCACCCCGCCCTCCGCCAGATGCCGCCCCGCGATATACCCGAACGTCAGCGCCGGCCCGAGCGCGATCCCCGCGCTCGGATAGTTGCCGTTCATGATCGAGCCCATGTCATTGCCACACGCATAGAGCCCCGCAATCGGCGTGCCGTCGCCTCGCAGCACGCGGGCCTGCGCATCGACCTTCATGCCGATCGCCGTGCCGAGATCGGCCGGATAGATCCGTAGCGCGAAGAACGGCGCCCGAAGGATCGGCGCGACGCAGGGGTTGGGCTTGTGCCTGATATCGCCGAGGTGACGCTGATAGATCGTGCTTCCGCGGCCGAATTCGGGATCGCGCCCCTCCTTTGCGTCGGTGTTGTAGCTCGCGACCGTCGCTGTGAGCACGGACGGCTGGATGCCGATCTTGGCCGCAAGCTGCGCTATCTCGGGAGCCTCGATCAACTCACCGCTTGCCACATAGCGCCGAACGTTAAGGGTAAACGGCTTGATGCGGCCGAGGCCATAGCGCCACAAAAACCGACGATCGCAGATCAGGTAGAACGGCCGATCGGGCTCGCCATGGCCGTCGCGCAGCATGGCGAGCACAAACTCGTGGTAGGACAGCGCCTCGTTGACGAAGCGCCGGCCCGCGGCGTTGACGGCGATCACGCCGGGCTTGGCGCGATCGGTCACCATGTGCGGAAAGACGCCACGGCTGCCGTCTGCGCGCCGGAACAGCGAGGCCGGCACCCAATAGGCCGGGCTCGTCGCCTCCGTATTGAGCGCAGCCCCGGCCGTCGCCGCGAGCCGAAGCCCGTCGCCTGTGCCTGATGCATTGGCCGCCGAGACAAATCCGGCCGCAGGCGGAAAGAACCGCTTACGCAAAGCAGCATCGTGCGAAAAGCCGCCGGCCGCCAGCACCACGCCGCGGCGCGCCGCGATCGCACGGTCGCGGGAGCCGTGACGGATCACCACGCCGCTGACGCGATCGCCCTGCATCGACAAGTCCTCGACATCCGCGCTGAAGAGGATCTCGACCTGCCGCGCCAGCAGCGAGGCGTAGAGCCGCGCAGCGAGCGCGTTGCCGAGATGCAGCGTCGTGCCGCGCGGGCTACGTAGCCGTTGCAACATGTATTCCGAGACCAGCCGCGCCGCGCGCAGGGTCGAACGCAGCGATTTGCCGATCCGGCGCAGATGCGGAATGTCGAGCTGATCGACCATCATCCCGCCGAACAGCGTGAACTCCGGCGGCGGTGGCCGCAATCGCACGAAAGCCCGGCCCAGCCGCGTGCCGTCGAAAGCCACGGGCTCAAGCACGCGCCCGCCTGATGTCGCGCCCAGCCGTTCCGGATAATAGTCGGGACAGGTCTTCACCGGCTGGAGCCGCACCTCGGTCTTGGCTTCGAGCCAGGCGACCGCTTCGGGGCCGCGCGCGAGGAAGGCGGCGCGCAGGCCGGCATTGGCGGGCTCGGGGACCGTGCTCGACAGATACTGGACGGCGTCAGTGACGCTGTCGGACAGCCCCGCCTGCTTCATCTTCGGGTTGGCAGGGATCCAGACCATGCCGCCGGACCACGCCGTGGTGCCACCGACGAAGGCCGTCTTCTCGATCACAAGCACACTCAGGCCTTCGGCGGCCGCGACGGCCGCCGCCGTCATGCCGCCGGCACCGGCGCCGACGACAATGACGTCGTAAGTCTCGTGCGCCCGCATCATGCGGCAAGTTTCCGGGGGCGAGGCATGACATCGTCATACCTCGCCCGCGGGCTCGCAGCTAGCGGGCGGGCTTCCGCTCGATCGGGTCGATGTCGATCGCCCGCAGGCGGCCGAGCCGCAGCACGTCCATGGCGAGCCGCCGGCCGATCCGGTCGCGGTCGAGCACGCGGATCAGATCGTCGACGCCGTTGATCTCGACGCCGTCGAGCCTGATCACGACGTCGCCGGGCAACAGGCCCGCCTTCGCCGCCGGCCCATCCGGCTCGATCTGCATCAAGAGCGCGCCCATCTTGTTCTCGACGCCGGCCAGCACGGCATGCCGCCGCGGAACCGGCGCGGTCTGTCCGGCAACGCCGATATAGGCGCGGCGGACATAGCCGTGACGAATGATCTCCGCCAGCACGAATTGGGCGGTGTTGCTGGCGACCGCGAAGCAGATGCCTTGCGCGCCATTGATGATGGCCGTGTTGATGCCGATCACCTCGGCATTCGACGACACCAGCGGGCCGCCGGAATTGCCGGGATTGAGCGCGGCATCGGTCTGGATGACGTCCTCGATGGTACGGCCGCTGACCGAACGGATCGAGCGTCCCAGCGCCGAGACCACGCCGGCGGTCACGGTCGATTCGAATCCGAGCGGATTGCCGATCGCGATCACGAGCTGGCCGCGCCGCAGTGTCTTGGAGTTGCCGAGCGCGGCATAGGGCAAGTCGCGGACGCCGTTGGCGCGCAGCAGCGCAAGATCGGTGTCGGGATCGACGCCGAGCACGCGGGCGTCGCCGACATGGCCCTCGACGTCCCGCAGCCGGATCTCCTTGGCGGAGCCGACCACGTGGCTGTTGGTGAGCACGAGCCCGTCCGGCGAGATCACGATGCCCGTGCCGAGCCCGCCGCGCTCGCGGCCGTTCGGCACTTTCGGCCCGGTCTCGACGCGCACGACGGCAGGGCCGACGCGGTCGGTGACGTCGATCACGGCATTGGAATAGGCGTCCAGCAGGGCCCGGTCATTGTCCGGGGCAGCCGCCGCCGTTCGCGATGACGATCCGTCATCGACGATGTCTGAGGTCAAATCTAGCATGGCGAATGTCCTTGAGGCTCACACAGATGGTGGCCTGTTCCCTCTCGCGCAAGGGACCCTCCTGGGGCGCAAGGCTGGACTGCCGGGTATTGACTGCCCAAGTGGCTAGGGCGCCCGCCGCAGCGTACCCGCCCTCGCCTTCACTGGATCGAGCAGAGACCAGTCGCCGTCCGGGAGCACATAGCCCTTCGGGAACGGCGCGCGCAGCTCCAGCCCGAGCGAGCGCAGCACGCGGTCGTCGCGGTAGTAGCATTGCAGCACCACGCGGACGAGGGTTGCCGCGCCGCCGGAGCTGCGGAACTGCTGCGCGACGCCATCGCGCGCGGCGGCCTCGAGGTCCGCCAGCGGCATGCCGGCAAGCCGCGCCAGATGATCGAGCGCAGCCACGACCGGCCTCGTGTCGCGGCCGAGGGTTGCAAGAATGTCGGCCTGGATGATCTCGTCATCGGCGCCGGGGACCCGGTATTCCTCGCTCGGTGGAATGATCATCGCGGCGATGGTGCGCAAATCCTGGCGCTGTCGCGGCGTGAGGGTGAGCTGTTCGGTCATAAGAATCCTCAGTCGAACAAATTGGCGAGGCGCTGCTTCATCTGGCCGGCGATGTACAGCGCGAGGGCCTGGATGGTGGACGTCGGGTTGACGCCGCCCGAGGTGACGAAGATGCTGCCGTCGACGATGAAGAGGTTCTTCACGTCGTGCGAGCGGCCCCATTCGTTGACGACGGAGCGTTCGGGGTCGGTGCCTATCCGCGCGGTGCCGAGCAGGTGCCAGCCGCCCCACGGGATCGGCGAGTTGACGCAGATGTCGGTCGCCCCCGCGGTCTCGAGCACCTCCCGGCCGCGCGCCAGCGCGTGCTCCATCATCTTCCGGCTGTTCTCGCTGATCGTGTAGTCGATCTTCGGCGCGGGAATGCCGTGGCTGTCCTTCAGGACGGGATCGAGCGTGACGCGATTGTGCTCTTCCGGCAGGTCCTCGCAGATCGCGGAGAAACCCAAGCGATGGCCGTTGAGCTTGCGGAAGACGCGGTGATGATCGGCGCCCCAGGGCAGGATGCCCTTCTGCTCGCTGACGACGGCCTCGAACACCGGCCCTGCCCCGCGCACGAACTGGACGCCGTAGCCGCGCACGAAGCCGCGCGACAGGTCGGTGTCATACCATTCCTTGCTCCACAGGCAGGTCGGTGGCGCGCGGTTGCTATCGGTCGGCTCCTTCACATAGCCGTAGATCTGCGCATAGGGATGGAACATCAGGTTCTTGCCGACGAGACCCGACGAATTGGCAAGTCCGTTCGGAAAGCGGCCCGACGCGGAGTTCAGCAGCAGCCGCGGCGTACCGACACCGTTGCAGGCGATGATGACGACATGCGCCGGCTGAAATTGCTCGACACCGTCCTTGTCGTAATAGACCACGCCCGAGGCCATGCCGTTCTCGTCGGTGGTGATCTCGCGCACCCGGCAATGGGTGCGCAGCTCGACACCGGCGCGGACCGCATGCGGCCAATAGGTGATGTCGGTCGAGGATTTGGCGCCTTGCGCGCAGGCCGGCGTGCAATGGCCGAGATTGATGCAGCGCGCCCGGCCCTCATAATCCATGGTAGCGACCGTCGTGTCCGACGGCCACCAGTGCCAGCCGAGCTTGTTCATGGCCTTGCCGATGATCGCACCGGACAATCCCATCGGCTGTTGCGGCATCGGCGGATGCGTCAGCGGCGAGAGCGGATCGCCCGATAGCCCCGACGTGCCCATCATCCGGTCGTTCTCTTCGAAGAACGGGGTCAGCGCGTCGTAGTCGATCGGCCAGTCGTCGGCGACGCCGTCGAGCGTCTTCACCTTGAAATCGGAGGGATGCAGCCGCGGCCAGTGCGCGGTGTACATCACCGTCGAGCCACCGACCGCATTGTAGTTGACGACCTTGATCGGCGAATTATCGTCGTTGATCGGATAGTCCTCGGGCCGGCCGCGGACGTTCGGGCTCGACGACCACTCGCCGTAGAACTTGGCTTCCCAGTCCCGGCCCGTGCTGGGATATTCCGCCGGGTTCATCCAGCCGCCCTGCTCCAGGCAGAGAATGTGCATCTTGGTCTCGGCCAGCGACCACGCCACCGCCGCGCCTGAAGCGCCGGCGCCGATGATCAGGACGTCCACGGGGTCTTTCATCGCGACCTTTTCCTCCCCCTCGCCGCTTCCCGGGCGATTCGGCCTGCGCAGTCCGCAAGGCCGGCGCAAACGATAGGGTCAGAGCGACGGCTGAGTAAAGCCGCGGGGCCGGAATGTCGCACTTCGCAGGGCGCAGACCATTGGTATCGCCACATCCGGATGCTAGGAACGAGACGAAAGAGCAATCGATAGCGAGACCGTATGTCCTTCGAGAATTCATTTGCCGCCGCCCGCGCTTTCGCGCTTGTTTTGTTTCTTGCTCTGCCCGGATTTCTGGCCTCCTCAGCGCCTGGGTTCGCACTGACCGCGACGGCGACCGTCAGGGACGCAAATTCCATCCAGCTCGGCGACGTCACCTATCGGCTCGACGGCGTCGACGCGCCCGAGCTCGACCAGGTCTGCATCGACGATCACGCCGATCCCTGGACCTGCGGCATCGAGGCCCGCGATCAGTTGGCCAAGCTGATCGGCAAACGGGCGGTACGTTGTGACGATGTCGGGCCGGAAAAGAGCTTCGGCAAACGCCACCGTGCGATCTGCACGGCCGAGGGCGACAAGGCCAGCCTGAACGAGCAACTGGTGAAGCTCGGCTTCGCCATCGCCCGCGAGCCGATCAAGGCCAACGTCAAGCCGGCGGCAGCCGAGGCCAAGACGGCCTCGTCCGGCATCTGGAAGGGCTGTTTTGTTGCACCGCAAGAATTCCGGACCGGCAAGAAGGACGGCGCCCTCCTGGGCGCCGCCTGCCGGCCGGACCGCGACAAGGAAATCCGCGCCGTGCTGTTTCCGGACGAACTGACCATGCCGCCCAGTTGCGGCATCAAGGGCAAGCTTGCGGTGCGCGCCCGCGTCACCGGCAACATCGGCATCTATCATCTGCGGGGCTGCCCAAGCTATCCGGCGACCACCAAGCCGGACCGCTGGTTCTGCTCGGAGGACGACGCCCAGGCCGCCGGCTTCCGCAAGGCCTATAACTGCCGCCGGCCGAAGTGAACACGTCGTTCACGCGGCCGTGAGCGGTACCCGGAGACAGTATTGATCCGGAATTGAACTCCATGGCGAGTTGCTGCACTTATCAACGTGCGCACGCGCTTTGCGCGAGCGCTTCCTTGGCAGACGATCCTCATTGGATTGTCTTTGCTCGGGCGTTTCCTCCCTAGACTTGGGCCGCTTGTCACAAACAAGCGGCTCTTCTTTTTTGTGCCCCCTACTTCCGCATCGGCATGATCTGGTCCATCGGCGGCATGTTCTGGTTGAGATGCGCCATGATCCAGACAGTGCCGCCGACCACCAGGAAGACGACCAGCAGCCCGAAGGCGAGCGCCAGCACGTTGTTGGTATTGTCCGGCCCCGTCGTGATGTGCAGGAAGAACACGAGGTGCACGCCCATCTGCGCGATCGCGAGCACGATCAGCGCGACGGGAATGGACGGCTGCCAGACCAGGTCGGTGCCGGCGATGAAGAACGACGTCGCCGTGAGCAGCAGCGCGAGTGCAAGGCCGACGACGTAGCCGAGGATGCGCGCGCCGACGCTATGCTGCTCTTCCTCGCCCGGCGCGAGATCGTGCCCGGCCGGAATATGGGTCTGATCGCTCATGCGCCACCCCCAAGCAAATAGACGACAGAGAACACCCCGACCCAGATGATGTCGAGCGCGTGCCAAAACAGCGCAAAACACATCATCCGCCGCAACACGTCGGCGCGAAAGCCTTTTGCAAAAACCTGGGCCATCATGGTGAGGAGCCAGAGCACGCCGGCGGAGACGTGCAGGCCGTGGCAGCCGACCAGCGAGAAGAACGACGTCAGGAACGCGCTACGCGAGGGGCCGTAGCCGCGCGCGACGAGATCGGCGAATTCGCGGAACTCGATGGCGAGGAAGATCAGCCCGAGCATGCAGGTCACGGCCATGCCGAGATAGAACCAGAACCGGTTGCGCACGTCGGCCGCGATGCTGGCCATGCCGCAGGTGAAGCTCGACAGCAGCAGGCAGACCGTCTCGATCGCGACGTTGCGCTGCTCGAAGATTTCCGAGCCCTTGGGGCCGTCGGCGGTCTGGCCAGACAGCACCGCATAGGCCGCAAAGAAGCAGGAGAACATCACGATGTCGGAGAGCAGGAAGACCCAGAAGCCGTAGGCGGTCACGATCCGCTTCGACGCCGGCCCGGGATGCTCGACGACGAGCCCGATATGATGGGGATCGGCATGCGCACGGCCGACAGTCGCGGTCATCGACATCAGAGCGCCCCCGCCATGCTGACGAGGCTGCGCCGCTCCTCGAGATTGATGCGATCGATGCGCGCGACCTCGTCGGCCGGGATGACGTACTCGTCATGGTCGCGCCAGGCGAACACGACGAAGGTCGCGAACGCGCCGATGCCTCCCAGGATCACCATCCACCAGATGTGCCAGATCAGCGCAAAGCCCATGATGGTGGCGAAGAACGCGCAGACGAAGCCGGTCGGCGAGTTCCGGGGCATTTCGATGTCGTGATATTCGGGCGCTTCGTGCTCGAACGATTGCTGCCGGGCATGGGTCTTCATGTCCCAATAGGCATCCTCGCCACGTACATCGGGACTGAAAGCGAAGTTGAACACCGGCGGCGGCGACGAGGTCGCCCATTCCAGCGAGCGTCCGTCCCAGGGATCGCCGGTGCGGTCGCGCAGGGTCTCGCGGTTCCTGATGCTGACGACAAGCTGCATGATCTGGCAGATCACCCCGATCGTCAGCACGGCCATGCCGGCCGCCGCAACCAGCATCCAGGGCCGCCACGCCGCGACGTCGTAATGCTGCAAACGCCTGGTCATGCCGAGCATGCCGGCGATATAGAGCGGCATGAAGGTGACGTAGAAACCGAGGAAGGTGAACCAGAACGCGAGCTTGCCCCAGCGCTCGTCGAGGCGGAAGCCGAACGCCTTCGGAAACCAGTATTCGAAACCGGCGAACGCGCCGAACAACACGCCGCCGATGATGACGTTGTGGAAGTGAGCGACCAGGAACATGCTGTTGTGGAGCATGAAGTCGGCCGGCGGCACCGCGACCAGCACGCCCGTCAGGCCGCCGATGATGAAGGTGACCATGAAGCCAACCGCCCACAGCATCGGGGTCGCGAAGCGGATACGGCCGCCATACATCGTGAACAGCCAGTTGTAGATCTTCACCCCGGTCGGCACCGCGATGATCATGCTGGCGATGCCGAAGATGGCGTTGACATCGGGGCCGGCGCCCATCGTGAAGAAATGGTGCAGCCAGACCATAAAGGAGATCACGCAGATCGCCATGGTGGCGAGCACCATGGAGCGATAGCCGAACAGCGCCTTGCCGGAAAAGG
Source organism: Bradyrhizobium sp. CCBAU 11361 (assembly GCF_028128935.1). Lineage (NCBI taxonomy): Bacteria > Pseudomonadati > Pseudomonadota > Alphaproteobacteria > Hyphomicrobiales > Nitrobacteraceae > Bradyrhizobium > Bradyrhizobium sp. CCBAU 11361. The sequence goes on along the minus strand of NZ_LBJZ01000193.1, from coordinate 225,517 downwards.
TCGAAACCACCTCGGAGAAGATGCCGAAGGCCGGCAGCACTAGGATGTAGACCTCCGGATGGCCCCAGGCCCAGATCAGGTTCATGAACATCATGACGTTGCCGCCGGCCTCGTTGGTGAAGAAGTGGAAGCCGAGGTAGCGGTCGAGCAGCAGCATAGCGAGCGTGGCGGTGAGGATCGGAAACGCCGCGATGATCAGGAGATTGGAGGCCAGCGTGGTCCAGCAGAACATCGGCATGCGCAGATAGTTCATGCCCCTGGTGCGCAGCTTCAGCACGGTCGTGACGAGATTGATGCCGGCGACCAGCGTGCCGACGCCGGAGATCTGGAGCGAGCAGGCGTAGTAATCGACGCCGACGCCCGGCGAATAGGACAGTCCCGACAGCGGCGGGAAGGCGAGCCAGCCGGTGCGGGCGAACTCGCCGATTACGAGCGAGAGATTGACCAGCAGCGCGCCGGTCGCGGTCAGCCAGAATCCGACCGAATTGAGCGTCGGAAACGCGACGTCGCGCACGCCGAGCTGGAGCGGAACGACCAGGTTCATCAGACCGATCACGAACGGCATTGCGACGAAGAAGATCATGATGGTGCCGTGCGCCGAAAAGATCTGGTTGTAATGCTCCGGCGGCAGATAGCCCTGCGACTGGTAGGCCACCGCCTGCTGGATCCGCATCATGATCGCGTCGCTGCCGCCGCGCAGCAGCATCACCGAGGCCAGCAGGATGTACATGACGCCGATGCGCTTGTGGTCGACGCTGGTGATCCACTCGTGCCAGAGATAGGGCAGATGCCCTTTCACCACCACCCAGATCAACACCGCGAGGATCGCAACCAGCACCACGGCGCCGGCGACGAGCGGAATAGGCTGATCAAATGGAATGGCCGACCAATCGAGCTTACCGAGCATCGTGGCCTCCACTGTGCGGCCTGCCTGCATCGGAGAGCAGCTCCGGGCCGGGCCCTGGCGGAATGTGCTGGGTCGCGATCAAGTCGAACAGGCGGGGATCTTCGAGGCGATAGGTCGGCCTGCCCCTCTCGATGCCCTGTTGCATCAGCTTCGTGTAGCTCTCCTCGTTCAGCACGGCATCGGACTTCGCCGTGGTCGCGACCCAATCCGGAAAGGCAAGCGGCGAGATCACGTTGACGTCGAACATCATGTCGGGAAAGCCGTCGCCGGAGAAATGCGCCGACAGGCCCTGCAGCTTGCCTTCATTGTCGGCGCGCAGGTTCAGCTTCGTCACCATGCCGTTCATGGTGTAGATCATGCTGCCGAGCTGCGGGATGAAGAACACGTTCATCACACTCGACGACGTCAGCTGGAAATTCAGCTCGGCGCCGGCCGGCACCGTCAGCGTGTTGACAGTGGCGATGCGTTGGTCCGGATAGATGAATAGCCATTTCCAGTCGAGCGAGACCGCCTGGATGCGGACCGGACTGCCGGTGCCCGGCACGGGCGCTGCGGGATCGAGCTGATGCGAGCCGATCCAGGCGACGCCGCCGAGCAGGATCACGGTGAGCGCGGGGATCGCCCACACCACCATCTCCACGCGCCCGGAATAGACGAAGTCGGGCTGAAAGCGCGCTTTGGTATTGGAGGCGCGAAACCAGAACGCGAACGCCAGGATCGCGATGATGGTCGGCACCACGATCGCAAGCATGATGAAGACGGAATCGACCAGGATGGTGCTGTTGGCGGCAGCCACCGGCCCTCGTGGATCGAGCAGATTCATCGGCAAGCCACAGGCGATTGGGAAACCCCAGGCGAGAGCCTAGCGCGGAAAAGCCCCCGCAACAAACGCAAGCTCGGTAGAACGGTTCCGCAACACGCCCGCTCAATCGCGCGCCGCGCCGTCCGGCGGCATGCAATTCCATGCGATGTCAATGACATCTACGCGGGACGGCCGGCCTTCTCACCTCCGCCCTCCATTGCTAGTTTGCACGAAAATATCGGGATGAAACGGGATGCAGGGCCCTGAGGACGACGCCGGCCTCGCCGGCAAGATGGCGCTCATCAGCGGCGGCGGCGCCGCGGCGACGGCATCGGCAACGGCCGCGCTGCAGCAATTCTGCTGGCCCGCGCAGGTGCAAAAGTGCTGGTGGCCGACGGCGGCGTGACGCTGCAGGCGCCTGAACGTGAGTCCAGAGAACACTGAGGAAACACACGATGGCCCGCATGCCCTACTTCGAGGCCGACCAGGTCGCGCCCGAATATCGCGACATGCTCAAGCGCAACACCAATCTGCACAAGCTGCGGTGGGGAGCGGAGTGAAGTTCGCCGAGCGCAGCACCGGATCGAACTGCGGCAGGTTCTTGGGCTCCTCGACGGCATCGAGATCGATAACATCGGGCGCGCGCGGATTGAAGTCGCCGCCGCGCGTACCGCGGAGCCGAGCGCGCTTCGGATCGGTCACCGGGACCGCCACACCCAGGCGCAGGGCGCGCTGTGCAGTCGTCACCGGCATGGTGGCATCCTCCCACTGACCCGCAAAGCGGCAGCGGCCGTCATGGTCGCCGTACTTCGCGGATTTCATCATGAAGACCGTCTGCGTCGGCGGCGACGGCTCAGGCACCGGGACGGAAGCGGAGACCTGCTTGGCTGCCGGGATCGGCGCAACGCCGTTGTGGATCGCGTCTACCATGCCGCGCAGCTCGACGACCGCGAAGCCGGCGGCGACTTCGACCTGGCTCGCGGCGTTGCCGATAAAACGCGCCATTGCGCCGCTCTCGTGGTGGAAATGAAATTCCTCCAGGGCGTCGGCAAAGCGCTTGCCAGCCGCCAGATAATCCGGCAGCGCCCGCTCAATCGCATCGAGGTCACGCGCCAGCTTTTCGCTTGCGGCCTTGCGTTCGACAATAGCGCGCTTAGCCGCGAGCTTCTGTTCGGCGTCGGCAATCTTCGTTTGCACCTCGGCGAGCGCATCGGCGTAGCCGTCGCGGGTCATCGCGCAGGCGGCGACGGCGGCCTCCAGCTTCGTGCGAGCTTTGTCGTCCGTATTGAGATCGGCTTCGAGGTGGTGGCGTTGGAGCTTTGACTTGGCGTCAATGAACTCCGCGTCAGCAGCCGCATGGCGGCTGCTCAAGGTCTCGGCGCGTGTGCGCAGCGAGGCCAGTTCGGCTTCGAGTGTTTCCATGGGTGATTTTCGTCGGAAGAATGTTGCCATGCCTCCGAGCTTACGGAGAGCAAAGCGATTTGCGAATGATGGACCTGTGGCGTACGCCACATGGCTGGGCGTTCAAAGGCAATTGTTGTGGTGATGCCCAATCGCGCTAGGCGATTTCGCATGTCCCGTGGCCGGGTGTATGACCGCTTAGGATCAAACCAGACTTCGACAGGGGACGCCTCGAAGGTCCGCTAAGGGCCCAATACCGGAAGTGCGATCTCAATCCGAAACGATGATGCCAGCGGCCGCCATCCCCGCGCTGTTCCGCGCAATTAGGGACTTGAGCTTGTTGACGGCGCGGATGGCGATGCCGAACGGAAACGGAATGTTCAGGCGGAGGAAGGCGAGTTTCCTCACATAGCCCTCGACGTGCCACTTGACGCGCGCGCCCCTGCGGAAATAAATCACGTCACCAATGCCGTAGCGCTTCGGCGGCATGCCCTCGCTCTCAAGTACGATCGAGCCTTCGAGGATCATGATGGTCTCGTCGAGGTCGTAGTACCAGTTAAACTTGCCTTCAGTGCAGGACCAGACCAGGGTCTTGGCAGTATTGCATCGGCTGGCCGACACCAGTCGCGAGCGAGCTTCCGGATTGCCTTCAATGATCCAGGATGGCTCAATCGGCGACGGATCGAGTTCTATCCCGGAATACGCGACTTCAGTCAGCGCGAGCGGCATTGAGATCACCTCCAACTAGAACGAATTCGCAGGTTTTCAAAATCAGCCGAGTGTCACTTTTTCCCGATGGAGCGACACGATCAGATCTTCGGCGGAAGCCGTGAAGAGGGCAGTTTGTCGCAACGGCATATTCCGCCCGCACTCTAAAGTAGTACCCATTTCGGCGGACGGCCGAGGTCGGCGGCCTCCTCAAGCGCACCATCACCTTTGACCGTGGCCGCCCGCCAGAGTGCCGTGCTCCTTCCATGTCCGTCTTGGATGTCGGAGTAGGGTCAAAACCAGACATCGACCGGGGACGCCTCGAAGGTCCGCTAAGGGCCAACAGTGCAGGTCGGTTTGCTGGCAAACCTGTTTCCTTCGCGTCAGGCCAGGAACTTCGAATTTGAACTCGTTTTGTCAGCTTTTGTAGCGACCGCCTTGCAATGCAATCTCATCCGTCTCCCGCCGCGATGATTTCGCGCGGCTGCCCTTGGTCGCGCACCAGCCAATAGACGGCGCCCAGCGCGAGGATGGCTGCGGCGAGCGCCAGCAGATGGAAGGCATCCGTGCTCGACAGATCGAGAATGATCAATTTGCGTACCACCGCCAGCAACGCAATCAGGATGACAGAGCGTACTTGCACAACACTGTCGCGCCGCTCCGCCACCACCAGCAGGGAGCGCTTGAACTCAAGTGCAATGATGACGGTAAAGATCATACCGAACACCGTCTGGAATACACCATAATCGGTCGGATCGAAATTGGTTGCCCAGATGCTGAGTAGGATTTTCAGCGTCAGATTCCACAGCGCGAGGGCGATGATGATGGCGATCAGCGTGGTCAGCATCAGGACGCAGATTTGCTCGAATTTCTGGTAAAGCGTCAGCGGCTCGAACGACAGGCGCAGATCAGAGAATTCCTTTTTCAAAGACATCGTCGGCTCCATCAGCCCTCACCCGTCTCGCCGCTACGCGTCGAGCCACCCTCTCCCACAAGGGGAGAGGGAAAGCACTGTCACTGCCGCGTGCTGGTCACCCGCCAGATCGTGCCGTTGCCGTCCTCCGACACCAGCAGCGATCCGTCCTTCGCCACGGCTACTCCCACCGGCCTTCCCCACACCTCCGTGTCGCTCACCACAAACCCGGTGACGAAATCCTCGTATTCGCCGGTCGGCTTGCCGTCCTTCATCCGGATACGGATCACCTTGTAGCCGGTGCGCTTCGACCGGTTCCAGGAGCCGTGCTCGGCGGCGAAGGCGTCGCCCTGGTATTCGGATGGAAACTGCGTGCCCTGGTGGAAGGTCATGCCGAGCGAGGCCGAGTGCGGCTGTATCAGCACGTCGGGGATCGTCACCTTGTCCTTGAGGTCGGGCCGCGCGCCGGCATGGCGCGGGTCTTCGTTGCCGCCGATATAGAACCACGGCCAGCCGTAGAAGGCGCCTTCCTTCACGCTGGTCACGTAGTCGGGCACGAGGTCGTCGCCGAGGCCGTCGCGTTCGTTGGTCGAGCACCACGGCAGGCCGGTCTGCGGCTCGATCGCGAGGCCGACGCAATTGCGGATGCCGGTGGCGTAGATCTTCCGCTCCTTGCCATCGGGATTGAAGGCCAGCACGGTGGCGCGCTCGGTCTCGCTGGCCCAGGCCGCGCCGAGCGGCTGCGTTTTCGACCACGCATCCATCCCGCCCGGCGGCGTGCCCATGCCCTCGGCGACGTTGCTGAGCGAGCCGACCGAGACCAGCATACGCTTGTTGTCAGGCGTGAAGACGATGTCGCGGGTGGAATGGCCGCCGTCATGCGGCAAGCTTGCCACGATCGTCTCGGCCTTGGCACGCGCCTTGAGGTCGCCGGCCTGATAGGGAAAGCGGACGACGCTGTCGGTGTTGGCGACATAGACCCATTGCGGATTGTCGCCGTTCGGAAAGAAGGCGATGCCGAACGGCTGCCGCAGGCCGCTGGCGAACACCTCATTGGTCGCGACCTTGCCGCCCTCGCCGGCGCGCAACACACGGATGGTGCCGGCCCGCGTCTCCGCGACGAAGACGTCGCCGTTCGGCGCCACGCGCACGATGCGCGGCGCGCGCAGGCCTTCTGCGAACAGCTCGATCTTGAAGCCTGCCGGCACCTGAAGCGCCGCCTCCGGCGGACGCGGCACCACACGCGACGAGCTCGCGACCGACCGCGTGGCGCCGGGCCTGACCAGATCCTGCGGCCGGATCAGCCTGATTGTGCCGGGCTTGTCGGCCTGCCAGTCGCCGTAGGCATCCTTGCCCTGCAGCACCGGCTCGGCCTGTGCGCCGGCCGCGGCGGCCACCAGCAAGCTCGCAGATATCACCGCGGTCGAAATCCGGTTCTTCACGTCGTCTTCCTCCCGGCCTGTACGTCTCGAACGTCAACGCCGATCGATCCGTAAACGTTCTGCGGCGGGTCAAACGCCTGCCGAATCCCACATCAGCTCATGCCCGCACGATGTGCATCAGCCGCGACCCATCGTACTGGAAAATGCCGCTGATCGGTGCGACACATTGTAAGGGCACGACCGCCGGTTGCGGTCATCAAAGCTGCGGCATTTGTGTCGCACCTGATGGGGTGATCATGTGGGGATCCATCATATCGGAATGGGCGAGCCTGCTGCTCCGCTGGCTGCACGTGGTGGCGGCGATCGCCTGGATCGGCAGTTCCTTCTATTTCATCGCCCTCGACCTCAGCCTCAAACCCAGGAGCGATCTACCTGATGGGGTGCAGGGCGAGGCCTGGCAGGTCCATGGCGGCGGCTTCTACCGGATCATGAAATACCTGGTCGCGCCCACCCGGATGCCGGATGAGCTGACCTGGTTCAAATGGGAGGCCTACACCACCTGGCTGTCCGGCTTCGCGCTGATGGTGGTGGTCTATTATCTCGAGGCCGATCTGTTCCTGGTCGACAAGTCGATCCTCGACCTCACACCACTGCAGGCCGGGCTGTTCAGCTTCTTCAGCCTGGCTCTGGCATGGGCGCTCTACGAGGCCGCCTGCCGCACCGGGCTAGCCCAGCGCGAGCTGCCGTTCGCCATCGGCGGCTACCTGTTCCTGGTCGCGCTGACCTACGCTTTCACCCATGTACTGAGCGGCCGCGGTGCGTTCAACCAGATCGCGGCGATCATCGGCACCATCATGGTCGCCAACGTCTTCACGCTGATCATCCCGAACCAGAAGAAGATCGTGGCGGCGCTGATCGCGGGACAGGCGCCCGATCCGAAGCTCGGCAAGACCAGCAAGGAGCGTTCGGTCCACAACAACTACCTGACGCTTCCCGTCGTCGTGCTGATGATCAGCAACCACTATCCCCTGCTCTACGCCACCCGCTTCAACTGGATCATCGTCGCGATCATCCTGGCGCTCGGCCCCGTGATCCGCCACTTCTTCAACGAGCGTCACGCCGGGCGGAAATCGCCGTGGTGGGTGTGGGGTGTCGCCGCCGCGGGGGCAATCGCGATCCTTTTCCTCTCCGCGGCCGGCCCGCGCGAGGTGAAGACCGGCGCGCTGTCGGTGCAGCCCACGGTCGCCAATGTCGAGGAGATCGTGATGTCCCGCTGCAGCATGTGCCATGCGGCCGAACCGGTCTGGGCCGGGATCGTCACCGCACCGAAGGGCATATTGCTCGACGCGCCCGAGCACATCCAGCGCAACATCCGCCTGATCGGCCGCGTCGCGGCCTGGTCCACTGCGATGCCGCCCGGCAACATCACTGAGATGACAAGCGAGGAGCGCGCCATCCTCGCCGCCTATATCGAGCAGGCGCGCTGACGCCATCACGCGTCGATATCGCGTTTCGCGGACTGAAATTTCCGCATGTCCCGCCGATTTGAAAATGACTTGATCGTCCATCCGGCGTAGACAGGGACAGCGGCCGCTCGTGCCGTCCAAATCCAATCTGCATCTGCCGCGGGGAAATCACAGTGGCCCTCAAGAACGTCATCGGTATCGACCACGCCGTGGTCATGGTGAAGGACCTCGACAAGGCCGCCGAGACCTACCGGCAGCTCGGCTTCACGGTCTCGCCGCGCGGCACCCACAGCGCGCATATGGGCACCGGCAACTACACCATCATGTTCGACCCGGACTACATGGAGCTGCTCGGCGTGCTGGCCGCGACCGAGCACAATGCGCCGGCCCGCGCCTTCCTCGACACGCGCGGCGAAGGCATCGAGCGCATCGCCTTCACGGCTGTCGACAGCGCCGCCGGCGCGGAGGAAATCCGCGCGCGTGGCCTGACGCCGATCGGCCCGACCGATTTCGAGCGGCCGGTGACGCTGCCCGATGGCACGGTCTCGGCGGCGAAATTCCGCACCTTCATGTGGCCGACCGCGGAAGCGCCGGGCGGCGTGCGCATCTTCGCCTGCCAGCACAAGACCCGCGAGACCGTGTGGATTCCCGAGCTGATGAAGCACGCCAATGCGGCAAAGCGGATCAGGCAGACGCTGATCGCAACGCCCGAGCCCGCGAAGGAAGCCGCGCACCTCGCGCGCCTGATCGACCGCGATCCGAAGACCGAGGCCGACGGCGCGGTGACCGTGCCCTCCGGCGGCGATCGCGCCGACTTCGTCTATCTGACGCTCGACCAGCTCGGCAAGCGCTATCCCGGCGTGCCGCTCGCGGGCCTCTCCGAGCGCGGCGGCGCGGCGCTGGTGCTCGTCAGCGGCGATCTCGCGGCGACCGAGAAGGCGCTGGGCGTGGCGGCGCTGCGCAGCGGGCCTGCCATCGTCGTGCCGCCGGCCAAGGCCAACGGCACTCTGCTCGCCTTCGTTGCCGGCTGATTTGAACTAATTCTTTAACAAGCGTTTACCGGGCGGCTCTAGGCTTCTGGCTATCCACGCCGCCCGGGGCCAGACGCATGTTCAAAGAGGGATCGCCGATCGTCTATGACGCGCCGGCCGAACTGAAGAAGTGGCCGTCGCTGAAGGGCGAGAGGCAGAAGGACCGAGGTCCGCCCTACCTCGTCTACAACGGCACGCTCGCCGACTGCGTCCGCGAACTGATGGGCAAGCCCATCAAGGGCATCTCGCTCTACGACATCATGACGAGGCCGCAACCGGCCTTCGAGCAGACCGTGCTGTCGCCCGGCGATGCCGCCGAGATCGCGATGCGCAAGGATTTTCCGAAGGATTAGTTCGCCGCGCGCCGGGCAGCAGGCTTTCCCTGCTGCTTCGACGAAGAGTCCGTGGGAGCATCGAGGAAGACGACCGGCGTGCCGCGCTTGACGCTCTCGCCCAGCGCGCGAACGTCCCAATTGGTGAGCCTGATGCAGCCATGGGACGCGGACTTGCTCACCCTGTCGGGCTCCGCCGTTCCATGGATGCCGTAGCCCTGCGCCGACAGGCCGATCCAGTACGAACCGACTGGATTGTTCGGCCCGGGTTTGACATCGAACGGCTTTCTGGATCTGACGCTGTTGAACCTGTACTCCGGGTTGTAGTGATAAGTCGGCTTGTCATTGGTCGAGGTGACCTTGAGCGTCCCGCTCGGCGTCGGCCGATCCGGACTGCCGATTGACGCCGGATAGAACGCGACCAGGCGGCCAGTACCGTCGAACGCCTTCAATGTCCCGTTCTTCTTGTCGACCTCGAGCCGCGCAGCACGCGGCAGCTCTCGCCGCGCCGAAACATTCGCGACGATGATGGTCTCTCCGGCCTTGTCGAACGACTTGCCGGGATTGAGGGCCTTGAGCAGATCCGCACTCACGTGGAATTTCTCGGCGAGTCCCTCGAGAGGGCTGGTGTAGTTCAGCGCCTCCAGCGACTTCATGTCGTCGAGCTTCGCCGGCAGCACCTTCAGGAACGGCCCTTTCACATCCGCATCGCCGATCCTGTAGTCGACGACAACAGGGCCTTCGCTCGCCGCATTCAACTTGTCCCACAGCTCCGGAGCGATACCCTTGTCGGACGCGATGCCGTTCTGCTCTGCGAATGCCTTCAGCGCCTTCTGCGCGTTCTCGCCGAATTTGCCGTCGATCTCGCCGGGAGAGAATTGCGCACGATCGAGCAGGATCTGAAGCTTCACCACGGATGCATCGACCTTGTCGGCGGCCGGCTGTCTTGCAGGGCGCGCAGCGTCATTCACGGCTGCGGCGCCAAGATTGCCCGCGACGGCCGGGACAGCAAGCCACAGCGAAATCACCGCACCGAAGATCCATCGCACCATGTTCGCTCGTCCCGCTTGCAGATGCCCGCAAACGCACGGGAAGTTTCCCTTCGGGAACACCGTAGTAGCACCGACGCAACCTGTGAGATCGCAGCTTTGCCGCAATCGGACGGTTAAGGACACCTTCTCGCCGGGCGTATCACCGGCCGTTCATCCCACAGTTCGAGGTTGTCCACGCAATGCGATTTGTCGTCGCGGCTTGCGCCGCGTTTCTGATTCTGATGTGCGACCTCGATCCGTCGGCGTCCCGGCAAACATCAACCTTCGACCACGCCGTACTTGAGAACAACCGAGCCTCCCCGCTTGTTCCAGTGGTGGAGCTCTTCCTCGCAAGCGTTCAGGCCATCGAGCTCGCCAACGCCCGCGCGGCCTTTGAGGACACGATCGAACCGCCGCGCGCGGTCGAGCCCGTAGCGCAGGCCCCGGTTTCAGCGACTGAACGATTCTGCCGCGCGCTTCGCGAAGCCGCCGAGGCCAGCGGCATTCCCGTGCCGTTCTTCGCACGCCTGCTCTGGCAGGAGAGCCGCTTTCGTTCCAACGAGGTCAGCCCGGCCGGCGCACAGGGCGTCGCGCAGTTCATGCCGGAGACGGCGGCCGAGGTCGGGTTGGATGATCCCTTCGATCCCATCAAGGCGCTGCCCGCATCGGCAAGATTCCTGCGCAAGCTGCGTGACGATTTCGGCAATCTCGGCCTCGCAGCGGCCGCCTACAACGCAGGTCCCGGCCGCATCCAGAAATGGCTCGCCAGAGAGAGCGAGCTGCCGCGCGAGACGCGCGACTATGTCCGCATCATCACCGGCACCAGGGCCGAGGATTGGACCGAGCGCACAGAGGCTCTCGCAATCCGGATCGACCTGCCGCGCGAAGCGCCTTGCGAAGGCGTCGGCAGCCTGTCCAAGACGAAGGACGTCGCCTGGGTTCCGGTGAACCTGACACCGTCGGTCGTCACCATCATGCGCAACGCCGAGCAGCTGGCGGCGCGGCTCTCGGCGAGCCGTGCACGCAAGCGGTTCGCAATCTTGCTGCGCAAGAATGCCGGGGCCCACGGCAAGGCACGGAGCATGATCGCGGCCCGCGCGACCGGAAAGAGTGCAAGAGCTCGTGCGATCCGCCTTGCGGCGCGCGAACGCTCCTCGAGCTAGCTCACACCGGCCATGCTCTTTGGTGCCGCGGGCGCCTCACTCCGCCTTGATGTTCGCCGCCACCACGACCTCGGCGAGCTCCTTGGTCTCCTTCGCGATCTTCGCGGCGTACTCGGCCGGGCTGAGCACGCTGACGACGCCCTGCGAGCCGAGCTTCGCCTCAACCGCCGGATCCCTGGCGGCGGCGACGATCTCCCGGTGCAGCGTCTCCAGGATCGGCGCAGGCACGGCCTTCGGCATGAAGAAGCCGACCCAGAACGACAGGTCGAAGCCGGGGTAGCCTGCTTCCGCAACCGTCGGCACATCAGGCAACGACGGCAGCCGCTCGGCGGAGGACACCGCGAGCGCGCGCAGCTTTCCGGCCTTCACCAGCGGCACGGCGGACAAGGGATCGAACACCGCCAGCACCTCCTGTGCGAGGATGCCGACCTCGGAGGCGGCACCGCCGCGATAAGGCACGTGGATCATCTTGATGCCGGCCTTCTGGCCGAGCAGCTCCATGGCGAGATGGGCGAGGTTGCCGTTGCCGCCCGAGCCGTAGGCAAGCTCGCCCGGCCTCGCCTTCGCCGCGGCAACGAGATCGGCCACGGTCTTGATGTCGACGGTCCCAGGGTTCTCCGGATTGACCACCAGCACCAGCGGCGCCGACACCACGGTCGTCAGCGGCGCGAAGTCGCTTATCGGGTCGTAGCGAATGTCCTTGAACAGCGTCTTGTTGAGCGTGATGGTGGAGGAGTTGCAGGCCAGCATCGTGTAGCCGTCCGCATCCGCATGCGCCACGCCCTCGGCGGCGATCATGCCGTTGGCGCCGGCGCGGTTCTCGACCACGAAGGGCTGCCCGAGCTTGTTGCTCAGCCTGTCGCCGATGATCCGCGCGACGACATCGACCGGCCCGCCCGCGCTGAAGCCGACCATGACCTTCACCGGCCGCGCCGGATATTTCTGCGCGAAGACCTCTGTCGACAGCGCGCAGGCGCACAATCCGGCGATGACTGCCAGCAGGCGAGCCGTTCGTTGCATTCCTTCTCTCCCCAGACTTCAGTGCCGCTTGTGCATGTTTGTTGGTGCGGCGTTCGGTGATCATGATGAGCGGCCGCACGGGATTCCGCAATCTCGTTTCCGCGCAGTCAATTCCGTCGCACGGCACGTAAGCGCCGGTTCAAAACAAAAAATGCGAAAACAACCCCATGCACAGTAGCCGGCGCTTGAGAGAACAAGGACTTGCGCGCTTCGCAATGCCGTTTGACTCGTCGGGCAAAACACCTGCAGAATGCCATCATCGCAACAATCGTGAACGTGACGGCCGGCCTGACCAGGACCGCCCCGACGTGGTTGCGCGTAAGCCCTTCATCGACATCTGAAAATTCGCATCCGCACGCAGCAGCGAACGGTCGTTCGCGCGCGCCTGCGCCGGCAAAGGACACAGCCCATGACGACAGCACCGAACCGCCACATCACCTCGCCGCTTGCGACAAACGATCGCGGCGGCCCCGCCGCGAGCCCGCGGATCAGACTCTACAAGCGCAGCATTGCGATCAGCCATCCGGACCCGCAAGCCGGCGAGCGGCTGCTGGCCGAAGCGCTCGGTGCCGCCGACCGCGACGCGCTGCACGGCATGCTGAGGCAATTGGTCAAAGCGAGCGCGGTCGGGCAGAAGCCTAATGAGGCCAATCTCGCCTTCATGGTCTCGATGATCAGGAGCATCGCACCGAAGGATTCCATCGAGGCCATGCTGGTGTCGCAGATGGTTTCCGTTCACGTGGCGACGATGCGCTGCGCCTGTCGCCTCGCCTGCACGGACAACCTTCCGCAGCAGGAAAGCGTCACGCGCGCATTGACCCGGCTGACCCGCACCTTCGCCGCTCAGGTCGAGGCCCTGAGCCGCCACCGCAACAGTGACGAGCGCGCAATCACGGTGCAAAACCTGTCCGTGCAGGACGGAGGACGAGCGATCGTCGGCAACGTCACGCAGCATGCGAACGTGATCGTTGCGGAGCCGGGTTCGAGCGACGCAAGGCAAGGCACCAACCCATGACCGGCGACCACACCCGCAACACCGTCCCGATGCGGGCCAGTCCCCGCTGCGGCGCCCGAACCCGCGATGGCGATGCCTGCCGCGCACCAGCCGCACACGGCAAGGCGCGCTGCCGCATGCACGGCGGCGCGCTGAGGACCGGTGCGCCGAGAGGAAACCGGAATGCGCGCACGCACGGCGCCTTCACACCGGACGGCATCGCGGAACGACAGGCGATCCAGGCGTTGCTGGACGAGACGCGGAAGCTGTTGGTCGGGATGAGCTGATTCGCAAGTTCGCGATGAGGAAACCAGACGAAGCCATTGATGGCTAATCGAGGGGGACTTGCACGATGGCTGTCGACCATCTGTTCACCGGCCGGAGGAGATTCGATCATTCATTGCGCAGCCCGCGCAATGGTTGATGTTAGTGCTTCCCGGAGAGACGTTTCGGCCCACTTGAACTCGATGCAGTCCCCGGCTTGGCCGCTGTCCCGAGTTGCTTCGCCGCAATCCCGTATACCTCGAAAAGACGGCGGAGAGTTCTCTGGGCCCGTTGAACATGAGCGTAGCTGGTTGGCCTGCCCGTCGACTGACGTTTGTGATCTTGCCCTTTAGACGACAGATGTCAGTACAGGTCACTTTGCCACAGTCCCCGGATATGCGAGAGCAGCACTAGAAGCCAGCACGAAGGCTCGTGACAACCATAACCGACCATTCACGTCCTCTCCATTCTTGCTTCCTGACATCAATCCATTCGATGGAGGCCCTTCATATGGGCCGTAAGCGCGGGGTTCTTGACGACGTACGCAGCAAACTGTTTTTCTCGACCATCGACCCCCGGAAGCAGGTTCGGCCTTGGGCTAATCAGGCCAGTGAAGAAGTCGATGTGATCGCTTTTGATCCCGCTGCCTGAATCGGCAGCAAAGAAGTATCCGTCATGCCGAACGGTTTGACCGGAAGGAAGCTTCACGCGCACGCCACGAAGATGAGGAATATAAAGCACAGTCCCTTGGGTGATCTGCGGGTTGTATGTGGCGACGGTCCGCCACGGCACAAGCCAACGCTGCCCCTTTCCGTTGCCGTACGGGGCCATCGTCTGCCGATACCGCGTGCGTTCAAAGGCCGCGACTATGGCGGGCCAATTTTCGCTCACCCTGCCTTGCTCGTAGAGATTGAGCTTCGATCGAAACATTGTGGTGCAGTCAGTCTGAGCGTCTGATGCGAGCACAGCACCTGCGATGGTGTAGGACGAATATGCAGCGGAGGGGCTCGGCCGCGCACGGAAGGCGCCCTCGTCCGCCGCGTTGCAGAAGTCCGCAACGGACAGTCTCGGTCCCAAGCGTTGTCCGGACAGATCAAGAATGGGAACACCGCTCGCCGAATAGCCATGGGTCGGCGTGTAATAGTAGGTCCAAAAAGATTAAGCGCATCCCCCGTTTCGATCGCGGCTGGAGGCGCAAAGCTCTTCCAATATGCACGGGAGAAAGCTTCGTTGGCGTTCCAAGAACTTCTCTCCGGTGCGACGTTCACAACCGAAGTGCCACAGCCAGCCAGACACAAGAAAATCGAACAAACAAAAGATGCGCGAACACGCGCACACGACTGCCCCATCGCCTTCCCCCATATAATCGCCAAATACACAAGGCAGCGAATGCAATGTCAACCAAAGATTGAGCTCTCCGGAAATACCGATGGAGCCTCGACCTGATGGCGGCAGATTTCCAAATCGGGCCTCAGGCGCTGGAGAGCCTCACCCCGGTCTGTCCCTTCGCCTTTGCCGCAGTCGGCGCGGATTAGCTTTGGCGTACGCCGCGAGGGCCATCGCGGAACGACGGGCGATCCAGGCGTTGCTGGACGAGACGCTGAAGCTGTTGGTCGAGATGAAGTCAAGCTGACGGCCGAGAACCGGAGGTCCAGCCACGGCGGCGCAGGCGCGGAGGAATCCGCAACGGCCTGTTCAAACGGCTGCCGCTATCCTCGCAGCGTAGAGCCTGTTGCCGCGCCTCGAATGGTTTCGAAGCTGGTACGTTGCAACGCGGCTCGCCTCTCGGCAATGGCATTGCTCAAGAGATCGAGCACCAGCCCAAAAGCGGCGAGTTCCTCTTCCTCGATAGCACCGTCATCGTAGCACTCGAGCGTTTCAGCGATGATGGCGTCCGCCTCGCTCTGCAGGGTCAGCAGTTCCTGGTTGGATTCGGCGGTACGCGCGCTCGAGACCATGGCGAGGATTCTCTTGCGATGGCTGGTGTTGTCCTCCCTTTCGTCGCGGTTCAAGTAACGGCGCAACCAGGCGGCGGCCGAGCCGATCCCGGAGAGAAGCAGGAGCCCGAACCAGAACAAATCGCCGTACCGGTCGAGAAAGGTGCGTTCGTTGCCGTCGATGACGGCCGCCGCTCCCCGATGTACCGGCAGCTCGGTGTCCTTCTCGAGGTCCGGCTTGGTGATGTGTGCAGCGCCAGGGACCTGCTTCGCAATCGCCTGACGGACGGCAAAGAGCTGCCGGAAAAACGCCGCTACCGTGGTTTCGGACATGCTCTTTCTTGCCACGATGAGGTGGCTGACGCTGACCGTCTCGACCTTGTCACCCGGCCAGGCCGGATCCGCATTGAAGACGCTCGGCGGAATTTCCTCCGATTCATACCGGGGATGCCTCAAGGCGATCGCTTCCGACGTCTCGATGTCGAGAAACTTCGGTTCGCCGCGGGCGCGCGCCGTAGCAGCAACGGCGTCGGATGTGATTTTGCTGTCGAGTGGCCCGACTGTCATGAACGCATCGAGGGTGAGATCGCGCGCCAGCTCCCCGATCTGTTCAGTGCCAAACTGCGTCACCGCGACCTTCTCGGCGTCCACGCCGGCGGCGCTCAGGATGACTCGCAGCAACGCGGCATTCACGGGGGTCCGCCCAATCACGCCGACGCGGTGCCCCGCGAGATCAGCGACCTCCTTGATTTTCGGCGACCGCTTTCCTTTCGAGCCCTTGCCCGCAGGCGCGGAGGGCGCCCACAGCACGACGAAGTTCTTACGCACGACGGCGACGGTCTGCGCCTCGGCGGGCATTTCCAGATCACCGCGGCCGACGGCAAGGTCCGCCTTGCCTGCCCCAAGCAGGGCGAGAGACTCCACCGCCCCGTTGGTTTTGATCAGAGACAGCCTGACGGTTCGACTTTCGCTCCTGAAGGCATCGGCCATTGCCTCGATGACTTTGGAATCGTCGCTGCCGGGCGGGCCAACGGCGATCCGGAGAACCTCGGGCCGCAATGCGTAGTAGAGTGCACCCGCGGCCGCACCAAAGACAAGAAATCCAACGGCGAGAGCCAGCAGTAGGGAATTGCTCCTCCTCCGCTCTCGGCGGGCCGCGTCACTGGTCGTCTTGCTTGTACTCTCGTTGGAAGACATTGCCGCCGCCAGCTGCAGATCCTGGTCCCCATGATACCACATCTTCCCGGGAACAACGTCCTGACGGCCGGCTTGGTTCATCGTCTCAGACAGCGGCGTCAGACCCGCTTTGATGGGCAACGTGCCTGCCGTCACGGCGCGCCGGCACCACTTTGCGCTGACGGCGCCGCCATTCCGGAATGAGGGGGTCGCGCTGCCGCCATTGGCGGCCGCCCCGCGATCATGTACCCCCATCCAAAACCTTCTCGGGACGGGACACTCATGGAGACCGCAGCCACTAACGACGCGGGAGGCGCCACCCGCGCGCTGATCTTCGCGCTGGTCGCGCTCGCCTGCGGGCATATGCTCTCGACCTTGCTGCGCACGGTTCCCGCCATCAGCCTCGACCTGATGGCGGCGGATTTCCACGTCAAGCCGCAGGCGCTGGCGAGCCTGACCTCGGTCTATCATTTCGCCTTTGCGGCGGCGCAGATCCCGGTCGGCGCGGCGATGGACCGCTTCGGCGTGCGGCCGGTGTCGCTCGGCCTGCTGGCTGGAACCGTGTTCGGCGCGGTCGCATCGGGCTTTGCGACCGGCCCCGAGAGCTTTGCGGTCGGCCAGCTCATGCTCGGCGTTGCCACCTCGGGCATGCTGATGTGCCCGATGACCCTGGCGGCCAAGCAATTGTCGGCGGCGCGCTTCGGGCTGTGGTCGGGCGCGATCCTCTCGATCGGCAATATCGGCATGCTGCTGTCGTCGAGCCCGCTCGCCTTCGTCGTCGACACCTGGGGCTGGCGCGCCGGGTTCTGGATCTCCGCAGCTGGCGGCGTTGCAGTCGCGCTCGCGGTGTTCGCGCTGGTGCCGAACCAACCGGCCGAGCACAAGGATCATTCCTCGCCGATGTCGCAGATGATCGAGGTGCTCAGGCTCGGCCTGTCGCGGCCGCTGCGCGGCCTGATCGCGCTGGCGCTGGTGTCGCTGGCGACCTCGCTGGTGCTGCGCGGCCTGTGGGGCGGACCGTGGCTCATGGACGTCAAGGGATTGTCGCGGATCGAGGCCGGCAACCAGCTTGGTGCGTTCACGCTGGCGATGATCGTGGGGCCGCTGCTCATCGGCATGATCGATCGCAGGCTCGGCCGCCGCCGCGAACTGGTGGCCGGCTCACATCTCGCCGGCGCGTTGCTGCTGGCGCTGATGGCGCTCGGCGCGCCGCACTTTGCGGTCTCCGCGCTGTTCGGCGTCGACGTGATGCCGCCGCAATACGATTTGGTGCTGTTCGTGCTGATTGGGCTCGCGACCTCCGCGCAGCCGCTGCTGTTCGGCATGTCCAGGCAACTGGTCGACGCGCAGGTTGCGGGCAAGGCGCTCGCCGCGATCAACCTCGCCTTCTTCCTCGGCGCGGCGTTGATGCAGTCGCTCACCGGCGCGGTCGCGGCGCTCGCGGGGCTGCCGGCAGTGCTGCTGTTCATGGCAGCAGCGCTCCTTTTCGGCACGCTGATCTTCCTGGCGTATACGCGGACTGCGTGAAGCAGCGAAATTCCCGATTCTTCCTGTCGCGCCAGCCTCTGTGAAAAGTCGCAACCTGCAGTGGCCGTTATTTCCACTGTGGCCCGGTGGGTACAGCCGCCGCGTGAGCCGCCGCGTACTGTGACCAGATCGCGAAGTCGGGCAACTCACCAGATGAAGTCGCTGGCCTGTGCGATGCCGACGCGCACGATACGCTTCAGGCGCCATTGCCGTTAGTTGAAGGAAGATCCTCCCATGACCACCAAAACCCTTGTCAGCGCCATCGCGCTGGCCGTCTCGACGTTCACCTCGGCCATGGCGGCGGACGTGTCGATGCCGTACAAGGCGGCGCCTGCGGCCCCGGCCTTCTCCTGGACCGGTTGCTATGTCGGCGGCAATGGCGGCGGCGGTCGCGGGGTCAACGAGCAGCAGCCCATCCTCGGGCTAACATTCAATGCCGATCACAGCAGCGGCTGGCTCGCCGGTGTGCAGGGGGGCTGCGACTATCAGGTCGGCTCCCTCGTGGTCGGCCTCGAAGGCCAGTTCGATTGGGCCGACATGAAGGACACCACCGCGACACTGATTTCGGGCGGCGCCGCCGGCATCCTGCTGACGACCCAGCTCGATCGCGTCGCCACCGCGACGGGCCGCATCGGCTACGCCTTCGATCGCGTGCTGTTCTACGCCAAGGGCGGCGCCGCCTTCGCCCGCTTCAACCATCAGATGACGCAGACCGATTTCGCCGCCTTCACGGCTGATTTCAAGGGGTCGCGCGATGTGGCGGGATTCGTCGTCGGTGCCGGTATCGAATATGCGCTGCTGCCAAACCTGTCGTTGAAGGCCGAATACAATTATTTCGACTTTGGAACGAACGGCTACACCCTGAACTGCTCCGGCAATCCCGCATGTGCCGGCACTCCCTTGTTCCCGGCCAGCGTCCGGCAAAACATGCAAACCGTCATGCTCGGCGTGAACTGGCGATTCAATACGGCCCTCGCCCCGCTCGTCGCGCGATACTGATTGGTGTGCCGAAGGCGGCCGCGGCGCGTCGTGTTCGGCGCGCCGCGGCCGTGGCTTTGATGCGGTCGTCCCTGCCCCGCCCCAGATTCACCGGACTGTCCGAGAGGCCTTGCGAAACACGGCGCAGCGAAGGATGCTGACACGTACCGTGCATCAAAGGACCATCTCATGCCTGTCGACCACAAAGCCGCCACCGACCGCCTCATGCGCTTCCTCGCCGTCGAGGGCGTCACCGGACAGGAGGCGGCGATCGGGCGTGAGCTCACCGCCGCGCTGAAGGAGAGCGGCGTCCCGGCCAAGGCGATCCGGCTCGACGACGCCAACACGCGCATTCCGGTGCCGACCGAGACCGGCAACCTCATCGTCGACCTGCCGGGCCGCGGCGCGCTGCACAACCAGCCGCGCATCATGTTCATGACCCACATGGACACCGTGCCGCTGTGCGCCGGCGCCAAGCCGAAGAAGTCCGGCCGCAAGATCGTCAACGAAGCCAAGACCGCGCTCGGCGGCGACAACCGCTGCGGCTGCGGCGTGCTGGTGACGCTGGCCGCCGAGCTCGCCAAGCAGAAGCTCGATCATCCGCCGATCACGCTTTTGTTCTGCGTGCGCGAGGAGAGCGGGCTCTATGGCGCGCGCCACGTCAAGCTGGGCGAGCTCGGCTCGCCGGTGATGGCGTTCAACTATGACGGCGGCTCGGCCTCCAACGTGATCATCGGCGCGGTCGGGGCCGACCGCTGGACCGTCGAGATCTTCGGCCGCGCCTCGCATGCCGGCGTTGCGCCCGAGCGCGGCATCTCCTCGACCATGATCATGGCGCTGGCACTCGCGGACGTGAAGGCCGGCGGCTGGTTCGGCAAGGTGGTGAAGGGCAAGCAGCAAGGGACGAGCAATATCGGCCCGGTCACCGGCGGCGAGGGCCGCCCCGCGGGCGATGCCACCAACGTCGTCACCGACTACGTGCATGTGCGCGGCGAAAGCCGCAGCCATGACGGAAAATTCTTCAAGGAGATCACCAAAGCCTACAAGGCCGCGTTCGAGAAGGCCGCCAAGAAGGTGACGAACGCGCAGGGCAAGTCCGGCAAGGTCAAGTTCAAGGCCGAGACCGACTATTATCCGTTCCGCATGAAGGACAACCTGCCGGTTGTCAAACGCGCGATCGAGGCGGTGTCCGCGGTCGGCGGCACTCCGAATGTCCGCGCCGCCAATGGCGGGCTGGATGCGAACTGGATGGTCCGCCACGGCGTTCCGACCGTAACCTTCGGTGCGGGGCAGAACGAGGCGCACACGGTGGACGAATGGATCAATCTCGACGAATACGACCGCGCCTGCGCACTGGCCTTGCAGCTTGCGACGATGCGGTGAGCCGCGTCGGATGAGCTCTGAGAGATCGTTTGTCGCCAATGACGGCACCGTCATTGGGTACCGGCAGCTCGGTTCAGGTCCCGGACTTGTGCTGCTCCATGGCGGGCTGCAGAGCGCAGCAAGCTTTGCCGACCTCGGAGCTGCGCTGGCTGACCGCTTTACTGCCATCATCCCGGACCGTCGAGGTCGGGGTCTGAGCGGCCCCTTCCGGCCCGATCACTGCATGGCGACCGAGATCCATGATCTCGGTCGGCTTCTCGCCGAGACAGGAGCCCGCAATGTGTTTGCACTCAGCTCCGGAGCGCTGGTTGCCTTGCACACCGCGCTTGTCAATCCGGCGATCTCACGCCTTGCCCTTTACGAGCCTCCGCTCGAGTTCGGCTCGGTCCAACCACGGTACTGGGCCTCGAACTACGAGGCGGCCCTGACAAAGGGAGACCTGGCCGCGGCCTATGTTGCCGTGGTCAAAGGCACCGGCGACAACGGGGTCATGACAAAGCTCCCCGCGCCTGTGCTGAGATCGTTCTTCGCCATGATGATGCGACTGCGTCGAGATTCAAGCGCGGGCGATCGCCCACCTCTGGCTACTCTCATCCCGCTGGTCCATTACGATATCGAGCTCATCAAGGAGATGGTCGGCGACCCCGATCGCTACAGGGGCCTGGGCACGAAAACGCTGCTTCTCGGTGGCGATCGCAGCCAGGGCTATCTCAAGGCCGGGGTCGATGCTCTCACTGCGATCCTGCCGAACGCGACACGAATTGAACTCAAGGGCACCGGCCACATCGCGGCAGACAACGAAGGCGATCCAGCCCGTGTCGCCGCAGAGCTGCGTCGTTTCTTCGCTTGAAGTCGCTCGCAGCGACCATCAGCATTGCCGCAAACGCGGTTGCCCGCTGGTGCCGAAGGCGTCCTGGCGAAGCTCGTGCCGTAGCGCAAGCCGTCATGCCCAGGCTTGTCCCGGGCATCCACGAACTTTGTGCGGCAAGCAAGACGTGGATGGCCGGGTCAAGCCCGGCCATGACGATATGACTGCACGCGAGCTATTCCGGGACGCTTGATGCGCGGCGCGGATAATCCGCTATGGTGACGGCAACCGACACCATTCGAGAGAGCCGCGCCTTGACACCCGAGCTGCACCAGAAACTGACCGCGTGGCGCCGCCATTTGCATGCCCATCCCGAACTGTCCCTCCAGGAGAAGGCGACCGCGGCCTTCGTGCAGGACAGGCTCACCGAGCTCGGCATTCCCTTCGAGGCCGGCGTCGGTGGACACGGCGTCGTCGCGACCTTGACGCGCGGGCACGCGCAGGGCCGCGTCGGCCTGCGCGCCGACATGGATGCGCTGCCGATCACCGAGGATACCGGCCTGCCCTACGCCTCAAAGACATCAGGCGTGATGCATGCCTGCGGCCATGACGGGCACACCGCCTCGCTGCTCGGCGCCGCGGCGCTGCTCGCCGCCGACACCAGCTGGAGCGGCACGGTCGATTTCATCTTCCAGCCGGCCGAGGAAGGCTATGGCGGCTCGCGCGCGATGGTCGGCGCCGGGCTGTTCGAGCGCTTTCCGATGGACCGGGTGTTCGGCTTCCACAACTGGCCGGGCCTTGCCGCCGGCACCATCGCGATCCATGACGG
This sequence comes from Bradyrhizobium sp. CCBAU 11361, assembly GCF_028128935.1. Taxonomy (NCBI): domain Bacteria; kingdom Pseudomonadati; phylum Pseudomonadota; class Alphaproteobacteria; order Hyphomicrobiales; family Nitrobacteraceae; genus Bradyrhizobium; species Bradyrhizobium sp. CCBAU 11361. Next base: position 203,465 of record NZ_LBJZ01000193.1, on the reverse strand, counting down.
CGTCGTCATGGCCTCGGGCGGGCGCGTCACCATCACCATCGAGGGCCATGCCGGGCACGCCGGCATGCCACATCTGACGCGCGATCCGGTCATGGCGGCCGGCCATCTCATCGTGGCGCTGCAGTCGATCGTGTCGCGCAGCGTCGATCCGCTCGACACCGCCGTGCTGTCGCTCTGCACGATCGAAGGCGGCACCGCACCGAACCAGATCGCCGGACGCGTCACCATCCGCGGCACGCTGCGGTTTCACCGCGAGGCGGTCAAGGACGTCCTCCTCGCGCGGATCAGCGAGATCTGCGCCGGAATCGCCACGAGCTTTGGCGTCAAGGTCACGCCCGAGATCGTCATGGGCGTCGGCGTCGTGGTCAACACGCCTGATGAGGCGAGCCTTGCGCGCGCTGCCGCGGAGAAGGTGCAGGCCGAGGTCAGGCGCGACCTTGCGCCCAGCATGGCCGGCGAGGATTTCGCCCACTATCTCCAGCAGCGGCCCGGTGCCTTCGTCTGGATCGGCAACGGCGAACTGCGCGACGGCGCCGAGCTGCACGGCCCGCGCTATGATTTCAACGACGCAATCCTTCCCGTGGCATCCGGCTGGATGGCCGAGGTCGCCAAGACGGCGCTGGCGTCGAACTAGGAACGCCCCGTGGCTCCCCCGGACCGGTTGCGCTAGGATAGAGGCTCGTTCGAGCCCGCGAGATCCGGATGAATCGGCGCGAATTCGTTTCGGGATTGACGGCTGCGGCCGCGCTTGCCGGCGTGGCGCCGACGGCTGCAGCAGCGGAAGGCAGGCGGGTCGCGCTGGTCATCGGCAACGGCGCCTACGGCAACGTTCCCGCGCTGCTCAATCCGCCGAACGACGCGAGCGACATCGCTGCGGCGCTGAAGCGGCTAGGCTTCACCGTGTCCCTGGCCACGAACGCCAACTTCGATGAGATGCGCCGCGGCCTGATCGCATTGGGGCGCGACGCCGCCGGCGCCGACATGGCGGCCGTGTATTTCGCCGGCCATGGCATGGAGATCAACGGCGAGAACTGGCTGATCCCGACCGACGCAGCGCTGAAGCGCGACACGGACGCGGCGAATGAAGCCATCAGCCTGCAAAGCGTGATGTTGCAGGTGTCCAATACCACGAACCTCGGCCTCGTCATCCTCGACGCCTGCCGCGACAATCCTTTTGCCGTCAGGATGAGCCGCTCGCTCGCCACACGGGCGGCCACGATGGGCGGGCTCGGCCGCATCGAGCCCACCGGTAACGTTCTCGTCGCCTATGCCGCGCGCGACGGCACCACGGCGCTTGACGGGGACGCGCGCAACAGCCCGTTTGCAGCGGCGCTCCTGCGCAACATCGAGGCGCCTGGTGTCGAGGTTACCTTCATGTTCCGCAATGTCCGGGACGACGTGATGGAGGCGACCCGCAACAGGCAGCAGCCGATCGTCTATGGTTCGCTGTCACGCAAGGCGATCTACCTTGCTGGCCCGCCGCCCGCCGGTGCCGACGGTGCGGCGCTTCCGGCCGTCGTCTCTCCTGCTGCGCCGCGCGGGCCGTCGTCGACGATTGATCCCGCGCTGGTCGGCACCTGGGAAATCATGGTGCCCAATGGCCGCGGCCAGTCGCGCTGGATCTGGGAGATCATGGGCGACGGTACCTACAGGTTCCACGCCGAGCCGCAGCGCTCGGCTCGTTCGCACGAAGGCACGATCACTGCCGCGAACGGCCGCTGGACGTTGCGTGCCCTCAGGGGCCTGTCAGGCTACAGCGACGGTGGCGCATACGAGATCCGCGATGCGCTGGCTGTGATCACAGGCAAGCTCGGCACCGGCGCCTGGAAACGCAGCGCCGAATAGAGGCGCCTCGGCTGGTGCCCATGCCTTCTCGGAAACAGTCGGGATCTCAATGTCCGTCACTTACTTCGCCGCGTCCATCCATATCCCCGGCTCTGAATGCTCGCGGATGTGGGTGACGAGGAAGTCGGAAAAGGCCCTGATCTTGGCCGGCAGCCCGGCACGGTTCTGGTAGGCGATGTTCATGGTGAGCAGAGGCAGCTCCCAGTCCAGCAGGACCGGGACCAGACGGCCCGCCGCGATATCGCTCTGGACGATGTAGAGCGGCTGGATGAGGATGCCGAGCCCCGCCAGCGCCGCGCCGCGGATGACCTGGCCGTCATTGCTGTCGAGCGTCGGCGTGATGCGCACCGTCTGTGCGCCATTGCCTTTGCGCAGGCGCAGCGAATAGGGATCGTTCGCCAGATTGTAGACGAGCATGTTGTGGCGCGCGAGATCGGCGGGCTGTTCGAGCTCGCCTGCGCTTGCGAGATAGGAGGGTGCGGCTGCCAGCACGCGGCGCATCTGGCCGATACGGCGGACGATGATGTTCGAATCCGGCTCCTGCTCGCGCGTGCGGATCGCCACGTCGATGCCCGCCTCGATGAAATCAGGATAGCGGTTGGCGGTGGTGATCTGCATGTTGAGCTTCGGATAGCGCGCGCGGAACGCCGGCAGCATCGGTGCGAGATAGATCACCGCAAAGGACAGCGAGCTCGTGACCCGCAGCATGCCCTGCGGCGATAGCGCGCGATCGCTGACGATGTCCTCGGCTTCCGCCAGTTCGCTCAGCACCCGGCTGGACCGCTCCAGCAGCTCCTGCCCCGCCTCCGTCAGCCACAAGCGGCGCGTGTTGCGCTCGATCAGGCGAACGGCGAGGCGCTCCTCGAGCGCGCTGAGATAGCGGCTCGCGGCCGCATTCGACATGCGCAAGGCCTCGGCGGCCTTGGACAGGCTGCCGAGCTCGGCCGTCTTGGCGAACACCTCGAGTTGCAGCAGGCGATCCATTTTTCCACTTTCAGGAAAAGAGACTTACAATTATTGGCCTTTATTTCCGTATCCCGCAAGCCAAAATGGGCCCAACACAAGCAAGATAGCAGGCGAGGAAACTGGGAAATGTCGGGCCCGATCAGGCACATCGTGATGTGGCGGCTGCGCGGGGAGACCGCCGAGGAGCGGTCCGCCGCCCGGGCCAAGGTCAAGACCCTGTTCGAGGGCCTGCGCGGCCGGATCGACGGCCTCACCCACATCGAGGTCGGCGTCGACGTCAGCGCTGTCGATTACGCCTGCGACGTCGTGCTGTTCTCCGAATTCACCAACCAGGCCGCGCTGGCGGCCTATGCCACCCACCCGGAGCACCTGCGCGTGCGCGAGGCGCTCGGCGACTTGCGGATCGGCCGCTTTCAGGTCGATTATCCCATCAAAGAGACCGGCGCATGATCGGTTCGTTCACCTTCGAAAACCTGCCTTGCCGCGTCGTGTTCGGCAGCGGAACCTTGGCCAGCGCCAAGGCCGAGGTGGAGCGGCTCGGCGGCAAGCGCGCACTGGTGCTGACGACGCCGCAGCAAGAGGCCCAGGGCAAGAGCCTGGGCGCAGCGCTCGGCCCGCTCTATGCCGGCATCTTTCCGGGCGCGACCATGCATACGCCGGTTGACGTCACCGAGCGGGCGCTCGTGGCGATGAAGGCGTGCGATGCCGACTGCGTCGTCTCGCTCGGCGGCGGCTCGACCACCGGCCTCGGCAAGGCCCTCGCCTTGCGCACCGGCGTCAATCAGCTCTGCATCCCCACCACCTATGCCGGCTCGGAGATGACGCCGATCGTCGGCCAGACCGAAAACGGCCTGAAGACCACGGTGCGCGATGCGGCCGTGCTGCCGGAGACCGTGATCTACGATGTCGATCTCACCCTGACTTTGCCGGCGAGCCTCGCCGCAACATCCGGCATCAACGCGATCGCGCATGCGGTGGAAGCGCTTTACGCGCGCGATACCAATCCCGTGACGTCGCTGATGGCGGAAGAAGGCATTCGCGCGCTCGCGCGTGCCCTGCCCGCCATTGCCGCAAAGAGCGATGACCGCGAGGCCCGCAGCGAGGCGCTCTATGGCGCCTGGCTGTGCGGCGTCTGCCTCGGCACCGTCGGCATGGCGCTGCATCACAAGCTCTGCCACACGCTCGGCGGCACCTTCGATCTGCCGCACGCCGAGACGCACACCATCGTTCTGCCGCACGCGCTGGCCTACAACGCCCCCGCCGTGCCCGAGGCGATGGCGCGCGTCGCGCGCGCGATCGGCGCCGCCGATGCGTCGCAGGGACTTTACGACCTCGCAAAGCGGCTGGGTGCAAAGCTGGCGCTGCGCGACGTCGGCATGCCCGCGAGCGGCATCGACAAGGCGGCTGATCTCGCCGTCACCAACGCCTACTGGAATCCGCGGCCGCTCGAGCGGGGCGCCATCCGCGACCTGATCGCGCGCGCCTGGGCCGGCGAGCCGCCTGTTACTGTCAAAGCGGTGGCTTGAAGCGATGCGGCGCACGCTGATCAGATCCGCCACAATCATCAGCATGGATGATGCGATTGGCGACCTCAGCACCGGCGATTTGCTGGTCGAGGGCGGCCGTATCCTCGATGTGCGGCCATCGATCGACCTCGGCAGCGGCGCGGCCGAGACCGAGATCGTCGATGGCGCCGGGCGCATCGTCATCCCCGGTCTCGTCAACGCGCATATGCACACCTGGCAGACGGGCTTGCGCGGCTATGCCGCGAACTGGACGCTGCTGGAATATTTCCGCCGCATGCATGCCGGGCTCGCGACCGTGTTCCGGCCCGACGACATCTACATCGCCACGCTGGTCGGCGCGCTGAACCAGATCAATTGCGGCACCACCACGCTGGTTGACTGGTGCCACAACAATCCGACGCCCGATCATACCGATGCCGCGGTGCGCGGCCTGATCGAGAGCGGCATCCGCGCCGCGTTCTTCCACGGCTCGCCGAAACCGGAGCCGAAGCCGGGCGAGCCGCATTTCTCGGAGATCCCGCATCCGCGCCGCGAGGTCGAGCGGCTGCTCGCCGGCCCCCTCGCCGATCGCGACGGCCTCGTCACGCTCGGGCTCGCGATTCTCGGACCGCACTATTCGACGCTCGACGTCGCCATGCACGATTTCCGCCTGGCGCGGGAGCTCAAGTTGATCGCCTCGATGCACCAGGGCGGCGGGCCGGCCAAGACGCCGGATGGCTGGGAGAAGCTGATCGCGGCCGGCCTCGTCGGCGCCGGAATCAACATCGTCCATGGCAACGATCTGCCCGATGAACTCCTCGACCGGATGGTCGACCTCGGCGTGTCGTTCTCGGTGACGCCCGAGAACGAGATGATCCAGGGCCACGGCTTTCCGATCACCGGACGGCTGCTCAAGCGCGGCGTGCGGCCGACGATCGGCATTGATCTGGAATCCGTGCTGGCCGGCGATCTCTTCTCCGCCGCGCGCGTTGCGCTGTCGATGCAGCGGGCGCTCGACAATGCGGAATCGCGCCGGGACAGCGGCACCATTCCGGCGACCACCACGATTCCCGTGCGCGAAGCGCTGCGCTGGATCACGACGGAAGGCGCGCGCATGCTCGGCCGCGAGAGCCAGATCGGATCGCTGACGCCGGGCAAGCTGGCCGACCTCGTCATCATCAACGCATCCGATCTCAACCTCTTTCCGGTGCACGACCCCGTCGCGACCGTCGTGATGCAGACGAGTCTCGCCAACATCGAGGCCGTCATGATCGGCGGCGCATGGAGGAGGCGGAACGGCCGGCTGCTGGTCGAGGGGCTGGAGACGAAGAAGGAACTGCTGGCGCTATCCGGCCGGCGGCTGGTGCAGGACATCGAACGACAGGGACGCGCCGCCTGAAGGCGCCAATGGACACCAACAATGACTGACGCTGCAAAAAATGTCGCTTTCATCGGGATCGGCAAGATGGGCCTGCCGATGTCGGTGCTCGTCGCCAAGGCCGGTTATGCCGTCACCGCGTTCGATCAGAGCGCGGCACGGGTCAACGAGGCACGCACCCAGGGCATTTCGATTGCCGCCTCGCCGGCCGAGGCCGTGAGCGGCAAGGCGGCTGTTATCACGTCGTTGCCGGATGACGCCGCCTTGCGCGGCGCGCTGCTCGGCCCCGCCGGCCTCATCGCCGCGATGGCACCGGGAGCCGTTCTGATCGAGACCAGCACCGTGAGCGTCGAGGCCTCCACCGAAGTTGCGGCCACCGCGCAAGCCCGCGGCGTCGCCTATCTGCGCGCACCGGTCTCCGGCAATGCCAGCATCGTTCACACCGGCGCGCTGACCTGCTTCGTCTCCGGGCCGAAGGACGCCTTCGACAGCGCAAAGCCGCTGTTCTCGGCCTTCACCCGCGCCCAGACCTATCTCGGACCAGCCGAGGAAGCGCGCTACGCCAAGCTCGCGGTCAATCTGATGATCGCGGTGTCGGCCGCGATGATGGCGGAGAGCTTGGCGCTGGCGCGCAAGGGCGGCATCGCCTGGCAGGACATTTTGAAGGTGCTCGACGACAGCGCGGTGGCTTCACCGATGGTGAAGTACAAGACCGCACCGCTGCGGACGCGCGACTTCGAGTCCACCTTCTCCTGCAAGCAGATGGCCAAGGACCTCGATCTCATCCTCGGCGCCGGCCACGCCGTCGGCGTGCCGCTGCAGCTCGCGGCGCAAGTGCGCGAGACCTATGGGGCGCTGGTGGCGCAGGGCGACGGCGAGGCCGACTTCATCGCGACCGTCAAGCATCTCGAGCGGCTGTCCGGCCTCGGCGAACCGAAGCTCTGATCAACGGAGACACCCATGCGCAACTTCAACGAGACCACGATCACGGACGCGGTGCTGGAGCGGATCGCAGGCGCAACCGATCCGCGCATCAAGGAGGTCAGCGAGGCGCTGGTGCGCCACCTCCATGCCTTCGTCCGCGAGGTCCGCCCGACCCAGAAGGAATGGGAATACGGCATCGACTTCCTGACCCGCACCGGCCACATGTGCGACGACAAGCGCCAGGAGTTCATCCTGCTGTCGGATACGCTCGGCGTCTCCATGCTGGTCGACGCGATCAACCATCCGGTGCCGGAAGGCGCGACCGAGACCACGGTGCTCGGCCCCTTCTTCGTCCAGGCCGCACCGGAAAAGGACAGCGGCGCCGACATCTCGGGTCCGATGGAAGGCGACCCCATGCTGGTCACCGGCTCGGTCTCGACCGTCGACGGACGGCCGCTCGCGGGCGCGATCGTCGACGTCTGGCATTCCGACGATGACGGCTATTACGACGTGCAGCAGCTCGACGACATCGGCGATCTCGCGATGCGCGCGCGCTTCCACACCGACGCCAACGGCCGCTTCCATTTCTGGTCGATCAAGCCGGCCGCCTATCCGATTCCGCATGACGGGCCGGTCGGCGAGATGCTGGAGGTGCAGGGCCGCCATCCCTGGCGTCCGGCGCACGTGCATTTCATGATCTCAGCGCCGGGCTTCGAGCAGCTCGTGACCCACGTGTTCGTCGCCGGCGACCAATATCTCGACAGCGACGTGGTGTTCGGCGTCAAGGACAGCCTGATCCGCGAGTTCGTCCGTCACCCGGCGGGGCGTGCGCCGGATGGTCGCATGGTGGACAGCGAGTATTTTCATCTCAACTACGATTTCGGCCTGAAGCAGGTTGCGAGCAGCGCAAGAGCCGCCTAAGCCGAACCACAACGCAGCGGACCGGCAAGAGTCCGTCATCGGGGCAGACAGGGAGCAAGGATGGGACCGCGGGTCAGCACAGTGGCTTTGGCCGATCGCCTCACGGGCATGATCGGCCCGCGCGCGAGCGTCGCGCGCGGCGTGCTCGATCAGCACGGCCAGAGCGAGTCGCATTACCGCAACCTGCCGCCTGACATCGTCGTCTTCCCCGAAACCACGCAGGAAGTGGTCGAGATCGTCAAGCTGTGCGCTGCCGCGGGCATGCCGATCGTCCCGTTCGGCGCCGGGACCTCGCTCGAGGGCAATGCGGCCTCGGTCGCCGGCGGCGTCTGCTTCGACTTCGCCCGCATGAACAAGGTGCTGGCGGTGCACGACAGCGATATGGATGTCGTGGTGCAGCCCGGCATCACGCGAAAGCAGCTCAACGCGGAGCTGCGCGGCACCGGTCTCTTCTTCCCGATCGATCCGGGCGCCGACGCCTCGATCGGCGGCATGACATCGACGAGAGCCTCCGGCACCATGGCGGTGCGCTACGGCACCATGAAGGACAATGTCATGGCGCTGGAGGTGGTGCTGGCCGACGGCCGCGTGATCCGCACCGCCAGGCGCGCGCGCAAGTCGGCCGCCGGCTACGACCTGACGCGCATGTTCGTCGGCGCGGAAGGCACGCTCGGGCTCATCACCGAGATCACGCTGAAGGTACATCCCGTGCCGCAGGCGATCTCGGCCGCGGTTTGCAGCTTCGACACCCTGCATGATGCCGTGGACACCGCGATCTCCGTGATCCAGTCCGCGATCCCCGTGGCGCGTATCGAGCTGCTCGACGACGTCATGATGCGCGGCATCAATGCCTACGCAAAGCTCGGCTATCGCGAGGCCCCGACCCTGTTCTTCGAATTCCACGGCTCGGAGGCCTCTGTCGCCGAGCAGGCCGAGGCCGCAGAGGCGATCGCCTCCGACCATGGCGGCCATGGCTTTGCCTGGGCCAAGGCGCAGGAAGACCGCAGCCGGCTCTGGCACGCCCGTGACAACACGCTCTATGCGGGCCTGGGCCTCCGGCCCGGCGCACGTGCCGTGATCACCGATGTCTGCGTGCCGATCTCGCGGCTGGCGGAATGCCTGACCGAGACGCGGCGCGACGCGGACGAGCACGGTTTCACCGCGCCGATCGTCGGCCATGTCGGCGACGGCAATTTCCACATGCTGATCCTGATCGATCCGGCAAAGCCGGAGGAGAGCGAAGGCGCCAAGGCGCTCCAGGCTCGCATGGTCGCCCGCGCCATCGCCATGGACGGCACCTGCACCGGCGAGCACGGCATCGGGCTCGGCAAGATCGATTATCTCGCCGATGAGCTCGGCGAGGCCGTGGACGTGATGCGATCGATCAAGACCGCGCTCGACCCCAACGGCCTGATGAATCCCGGAAAGATCTTTGCGAGCGGAGCCAAGGCATGAGCGACGCGCTTCCGATCGAGGTCACCTCGCCCACGCCACTGCTCGAGCTGCGCGGCGTCAGCAAGGAGTTTCCCGGAGTCAAGGCACTCGATGACGTGTCCTTTGCCGTCTTCCCCGGCGAAGTCCACATGCTGCTCGGAGAGAACGGCGCCGGCAAGTCGAGCCTGATGAAGGTGCTGTGCGGCGCCTACAGCGCCGATGCCGGCGAGTTCTACTACAAGGGCGAGAAGGTCGCGATCGGCTCGGCCGCTGATGCGCAGAAGCTCGGCATTGCCGTGATCTTCCAGGAATTCTCGCTGGTCCCCCATCTCGACATCGCCCAGAACATCTTCCTCGGCCGCGAGCCGAAGGGGCGCATCCCCGGCAGCATCGATCGGCGCAAGATCCTCGCCGACGCCAAGCGCGTGCTCGGCACGATCGGCTTCGACATCGACCCCTCCACCGTCGTCGACAAGCTGGGGGTGGCGCAGCAGCAGATGGTCGAGATCGCCAAGGCGATCAGCCAGAACGCGCGCATCCTCGTCATGGACGAGCCGACCGCGGCGCTGTCCGACCGCGAGACCGAGCTGTTGTTCGCGCTGATCGCGCGGCTGAAAGCCGACGGCGTGTCCATCGTCTATATCTCGCACCGCATGGCGGAGGTGTTCGCGCTCGGCGATCGCATCACGGTGCTGCGCGACGGCCGTCGCATCGACGGCGTCCGTCCCGCCGACGTCACGCCGGACCAGCTCGTCCGCATGATGGTCGGCCGCACCGTGGACATGACCTATCCGCGCAATTTTGCCGACAAGCCCGGCGAGCTGCTGCTGGAGGTCAAGGGCCTGAGCTCGTCGACCGGCATCTCCGACATCAACATCGAGGTGCGCCGGGGCGAGATCGTCGGCCTGTGCGGCCTGGTCGGCTCCGGCCGCAGCGAGGTCGCGCGCGCCATCTTCGGCGCCGATCCCGTCAGCGCCGGCGAGATCATTTTCGACGGCAAGACCATTTCCGGCGAGCCTGATCTCGCCGCCCGCCGCGGCATCGCGTTGATCCCGGAGAGCCGCAAGAGCGAAGGCCTCGCGCTGCTGCGGTCCGTAAGTGACAATCTGGTGGTGTCGGCGCTGCGAAAACTGTTCCCGAGCGGATTGTTCGACCAGCGTTCGGCGCAGCGCACCTCCGACGGCCTGATCCGGCAGCTGAGGATCGCGACGCCCAGCGCGCGCCAGACGGTCGGCCTGCTCTCGGGCGGCAACCAGCAGAAGGTCGTGATCGGCAAGTGGCTGGCGGCCGGCTCGAAGCTCTTCATCTTCGACGAGCCGACCCGGGGCATCGACATCGGCGCCAAGTCCGAGATCTTTGCGCTGATCGACCGCCTGGTCGCCGAAGGCGCCGCCGCCCTGATGATCTCGTCCGAACAGGTCGAGATCTGCCATGTCTGCGACCGTGCCTATGTGATGCGCGAAGGGCGCATCGCCGGGCACCTGACACGCAACGAATTGACCGAGGAGAACATCGTGCGACTGGGGATGCATCATGCGTGAAGCCGCGGTCGTTTCCGAGCCCAATCCGCTGCAACGCATTCCCGGCGTTGCCATCGTGCTGGTGCTGCTGATCGCGCTGTTCAGCGCGATCGCACCCGGCTTCCTGTCGGTCGCCAACCTCTCCAACGTGCTGGTGCAGTCGACCATCCTGACCATGCTCGCACTGCCGATGACCCTGATCATCATGACCGAGGGGCTCGACCTGTCGATGGGCGCGGTGCTGACGCTGACCTCGCTCTGCGTCGCGATCGTGTCGCTCGCGACCAAGTCGATGCTGCTGGGCCTCGGCGCCGGCCTGCTGGTCGGCGCAGCCTTCGGCACCGTCAACGGCTGGCTGGTTGCGATCCTCGGCATCCCGCCCTTCGTGGCGACGCTCGGCACGCTCGGCATGGCGCAGGGCCTGTCGCTGATCGTCAGCGACGGCCAGAGCGTGGTCGGCATCCCCCACAGCGTGCGCGACATCTATTCGGCGACGCTGCTGGGCGTTCCCGTGCCGATCGTGATGGCGCTGGTGACTTATGCGGTCTTTCACGGCCTGCTCTATCACACCCGCTTCGGTACCTACATCTTCGCGCTCGGCGGCAACCGTGAGGCGCTGCGCTATGCCGGCCTCTCGCCGAACCGGCTCTTGATCGCGGTCTATGCGATCGGCGGCGCCATGGCCGGTATCGCGGGCCTGTTGATGACCGCGCGGATGAATTCAGGTCATCCGACCGCGGGCCTCGGGCTCGAATTCGACGCCATCGCCGCGGTCGCGGTCGGCGGCACCTCGTTCGAGCGCGGCAATGGCTGGCTGCTCGGCACGTTGCTCGGCGTGATCGCGGTCGGCGTGCTTCGCAATGGGCTCAACCTGATCTCGATGCCCTCCTCGGTGCAGGTCGCAAGCGTCGGCGTCCTCGTCATCGTCGCCCTGTTCCTCGACGGCCTCAGGAGCCGCGCATGACCGACATCAGCAAAGAGGCGATCGTGCCGCCGCGCTCCTTCCTGTCGCAGGACGCGATCCAGGTGTTCTACCGGCTGCTCGCGGCGCTGCTGATCTGCGCAGTGCTGGCCGTGCTCAGCGATTCCTTCCTGAGCCTCGGCAACATCCTCAACGTGCTCAGGCAGGCGAGCCTGACCTTCTTCATCGCCTCGGGCCTGACGCTGGTCGTGCTCACGGCCGGCCTCGATCTCTCCGTCGGCGCCAATGTCGCGCTGTCGGCCTGTATCGCCGGGACCGTGATCCACAAGACCGGCTCACCGGCGCTCGGCATCCTCACGGGCCTTGCCTGCGGCGGCATCGTCGGCCTGCTCAACGGCGTCATGGTCACCGCGCTGCGCATCCCCTCCTTCATCGCCACCTATGGCATGCTCTGGGTGCTGAACGGCCTCACCTACTGGTACATGGCGGGCGAGACCCTTCACGGTTTTCCGGCCGGCTTCCGCCAGATCGGCAGCGGCTATCTGTTCGGCCTGCCGATCCCGGTTTACCTGCTGCTGGTCTTCCTCGGCATCGGAACGCTGTTTGCCCAGCGCACGATCTGGGGCCAGGAGATTTATGCGATCGGCGCCAATCCGGTCGCGGCCAGGCTCTCGGGCATCCCGGTCGCGCGCCGCCTGCTGCTGGTCTATGCCGTCTCCGGCACCATGGCCGGCCTTGCCTCGATCATCTTCCTGTCGCGGCTCAATTCGGCCGAGGCCGACATCGGCGAGAGCCTGACGCTGCCCGCGATCGCGGCCGTGCTGATCGGCGGCACCTCGCTGTTCGGCGGCGTCGGCACCGTGTTCGGCACTTTTATTGGCGCGCTGATCCTGACGCTGGTGCTGAACGGCATGAACCTGCTCTCGGTCAGCGCCAACTGGCAGCCGCTCGTGACCGGCATCATCGTCATTCTCGCGGTCTGGCTCGACATGAAGACCCGCCGCCGCGCGCAATGAGTTCCTAGAGTTCCAACAAGCAAAATGAGGGATGGAGGCAACATGAAACGGAAACTTGGCTATTTGGCGCTGCCGCTGCTGATGGCGGCCGCGCTCACCACGGAGGCGCGCGCGGACGGCGAGACCATCGCCGTCTTCACCAAAAACCAGACCAACCCGTTCTTCCAGACGGTGCGGGTCGGCGCCGACAACATGGCGAAGGCGCTGAACGCGAAGACGCTCCAGTACATTCCGACCAAGCCGGACTCGATCCCCGAGCAGCTCAGCCAGATCGAGGACGTCGTGGTGAAGAAGCCGAGCGCCATCGTCTTCACGCCGGTCGACTACAAGGCGATGGTGCCGGGGGTCGAGAAGATCAACGAAGCCAAGATCCCCGTCGTCAACATCACCGACCGCTCCGCCGGCGGCAAGTTCCTCTCCTTCGTCGGCGCCGACGATTACAGCCTCGGGCTGGAAACCGCGCGTTTCCTGCTCAAGACGCTGGGCGGCAAGGGCAACATCGTCATCATCGAGGGCGTCAAGGGCTCGCTGACCAATGTCGACCGCGTCCGCGGCTTCAACGACGCGCTGAAGGAGAACGCCGGCGCCAAGCTGCTGGCCTCGCAGCCCGGCAACTACCAGCGGCTCCAGGCGCTCCAGGTGATGGAGAATCTGATGCAGTCGAATTCGCAGATCGACGGCGTGCTCGCCGCCAACGACGCCATGGCGGTCGGTGCGATCGAGGCGCTCGACGGCGCCAACCGCAAGGCGCAGGTGATCGGCATCAACGGCACCAAGGAGGCGATCGACGCGATCAAGTCCGGCAAGCTGCTCGCGAGCGGCGACTACAACGGATTTGCGCAAGGCTGCCTCGGCACCATGATGGCGATCCGCTCCTTGCGCAACCAGCCTGTCATCAGCGAGATCGTGCTGAAGCCGACCGTCATCACCAAGGACAATTACCAGCCGTTCGACGTGCCGCTGGAGCAGCGGACCTGCCCGACCTTCGAGGACGCCAGCAAGCTCGGCGCCAAGTAGATCAACCGATCCCGACAAGCACGGACGGCCGCCATCGCGGCCGTCCCAAGAACCGAAGCAAGAGAACGGAGACCACCATGCTGTTCGCCATTCACGCCATCGACCGCGCCGGAGCGCTGCCGACCAGGCTCGCCAATTACGACGCCCACAAGGCTTTTCTCAGTGACACCTCGTGTTACGGCGTCAAGATCGTGATGTCGGGGCCGCTCGTCTCCGACGACGGCGCGACCATGATCGGCAGCCTGTTCCTGATCGAGGCGTCGGGCCGCAACGAAGTCGAAGCCTTCAACCGCGCCGATCCCTTCGCCGCGGCCGGCATCTGGGACAAGGTCACGATCACGGGCTTTCTGCGCCGCCAGGGTTGAGCGGCCTCGGCATCGGCCGAACCGGCAAGTTCGATTCGAAGTCCTCTCACGCGGCAAGCTTCACCCCGTGGGCAAAATCCCAATACAGCTCTCGTGCCCGCGCATAAAAGCGCCCGGGCCTGAGTTGCCGGTCGTCGATCCGGATCACCGGCGCGACTTTTGCGAAATTGCCGGTCGAAAAGATCTCGTCCGCACTGACGAAATCGGCATAGCGCAGCGTTGCCTCCAACACCGTGATGCCGTCACCACGCAAGAGCTCGATCACGCGCTGCCGCGTGATCCCATTCAGGAAAGTGCCATTCGGCGCCGGCGTAAAGACAACGCCGTCTTTCGCCATGAACACGTTCGAATTGCCGAACTCCGTGACGTTACCGAGCATGTCCAGCATCAGGCAATTCTGGAAGCCGCGCGAGACCGCCTCCCTGAGCGCACGGGAGCTGTTCGGATAAAGACAGGAGGCCTTGACATCGGCCGGCGCGCATTCGGCGGTCGGCCTGCGGAACGGCGACAGTGTAATCGCGCTGCCGACGGGCTCCGGGATCGGCGATTCGTAGATGCAAAGGCACCAGTCCGTCGTTTCCGGATCGAACAGCACACCGCCGCCGATGCCGTTTTGCGGCCAGTACATCGGGCGGATGTAGAGTTCGGCATTGATCGGGAAAAGGGCGATACCTTCGCGCACCAGTCCGAGCCACGTGTCGAGATCGACGACCGGTTTGAGCCCGAAATTGACTGCAGATTGATTGACGCGGGCGCAATGACGATCGAGGTCGGGCATGACGCCTTCGAAAGCGCGCGCACCATCGAAGATGGTCGAGGCGAGCCAGAGCCCATGGGTGCGCGGCCCCATGATCGGCACGTTGCCCTCGTGCCACTGGCCGCGGAAGAATGTCCATGTCCTCGAATGGCTGACGGACTTGGTATCGGGAACCATGACGAACCTCCGTTCCGGGACGACTGAGTTATGGTCCGTAGATCACCAGCTCGGATTCCGACAGATCGGCAAGCCGGGGGCAATGCGGGCCCTTGAAGTATTTGCGGCCGACCGGCCTGTAGATGCCGACGAGGCCAGCCACAGGGCCATTGGCGTCGAACGCAATCGATATCCGGCCGTGCCGCAGCAGGAAGCGACCGATGGCGCCGGCGCACACGACATAATCGGCCACATCGGGGCAATAGATCATCTGCATCGCCGGCAGCCTGATGCCACCGGCGCGCATCTGCTGCAGGACGAACGGAAAGGCGCGGCCATCGGCGGCGCGGCACACCAGGCAGAAACAGCCGTAGGCTGCGTGACGCGCCAGCAGCGCAACGTCGGCCTCGGACAAGCCGTCGATCGCCTGCGTGTCCTGCCGGAAGATCTCCACGCGCATGGCCTTGACCGGATGCGACAGCGCCGGAAGGGAGAAGAACAAGCCGCCGCAATAGCGCTGGAATCCCTGCGCTTCGATGGTTTGCCAAGTCCATTCCGCCGGACTGCTATTGACGTAGGTCACGTCCTTGTGGCGCTGCGCGACCTTGGTCAGCATCGGTGCGTAGCTGCGAAAGGCGGGTTCCACATACCAGCTGGAAAGATTGCAGCGGATGGAGGTGCTTCCACCGTCGTTCCTTGCGGTGTGGATCAACAGCAGAGCACCGACGGGCGCCCGGTCGTGCTCGAGCATGTAGCCGAAGCGCGGGAAGCTGTCGGGCGTCTCGCGCACGGACAGGCGCCGGAGTCCGTCGATCCAGTAGTCGCGCGAACGGATCGGAAAGCCGCGTGTCAGAAGATCGGCGATGGCATCAAGATCGGCTATTCCTATCTCACGGCATCGGATCATGGTCCGAACTCTCACTCGTAGTATCCGAGCCGCCTCTTGCTGGCCGGGTTTGACGAGCGCGCCAGACGAGCGGATCGAGCGGCAACCAACTTGCGTCCGTGGCGATGCGCCGGAATTCCGGCGGCAGACAGGGCCGCTTCTCGGGCTCCCAGCGGCTTTGAGCGTCCGGCGCGCTGCGACACCATGTACAGCAACCAGTTGCGGTATATGCGCTGGGCCGGCAGACGCCAGACATTGCGCAGGTCCTTCGTCAGCCGATCGACCGGAAACTCGGCAAAAAGCTCCGGGTTTCTGTCGGAAAGGGCTTTCTGCCGGAAAGCGATCATCATCTCTTCCGCGCCCTCGTTCAGATAGCCCGTCGGTATCGTCGGACAGACCTCGTTCTCTCCCCGGAGGAAGCGACCCATATCCCTGCGATATTCACCCAGCAGGCTCTGGGTTTCGTACTCAGGGTGCCCCTGGAAATGGACGAAGAGGCTGCTCTTCTGCTGCTTGACGAAGCAATCGACGCCAGCATCCGCCGACCAGGTGAGAACCGAATATCCGCAGTCCGAGAGATCCTCCTCCTGCACTTCGTTCCACCGGGCGTGCGGAATTCGGAAGGTCCTCGGCACATCTTGCATCAAGGGATGATGTCTCGTCTTCGTTTGGGCGAAGACACCGAAGCATTTGGTGGGGAGCTTGTGGCGCGTAACGCCGTCCAGGTGCAGGACGACCCCGTGGACGGCCAGACAGGAAAACACCGACGACACCGTATTGTCCCTGGCCCAGTCGGCGATCTCGGCGAAGGTGGTCCAGTATGGCTCTTCCGTCAGACTGGCGGCTCTGGGTTCGGCGCCGGTGACGATCACTCCATCCAGTTGTCTGTTCAGCAGATCGTCGATGCTGCGGTAGTATCGACGAACGTAATCGCGCCCCCATTCCGAACGGGGGGTCGCCTCCATCGTATAGAAATGCAGCCTGACGCAAAGTCGTCCGGAAGCCGCAGCCAGCAGGTCGAACAGCTGGCGCTCGGTCGACATCAAGGCGGCATCCGACATGTTGTTGATGAGCCCGATGTCGAGGCACTCCGCCCGGTTCCCCGACGACGCCGTCGCGTGGGCGCCTGTGCCCGGTGCTCGCGATAAGAGGTGGTGCTCGTGCGAATCTACGTCGATCAAGACAGTCATGCGAGTGCCTTCATGCTTGACGAAACGTCAACGGCGCAAAGGGCCTGATCGAGATCCGCGACGATGTCGTCGATGTGCTCAATTCCGACGCTCAGCCTGATCATCTCGGGCCGCACGCCGGCTCTGTCCTGTTCTCCGGGAGACATTTGCCGGTGCGTTGTCGATGCGGGGTGGCAGGCCAGCGTTTTCGCGTCGCCAATATTGACCAGCCGCTTGCAGAGCTTCAGCGCGTCGTAGAACCGCTTGCCCGCCTCGAAGCCTCCGGCCACGCCAAACGTCAGCAGCGAACACGCCTGACCACCCAGATACTTCTGCGTCAGCACGAAATAGGGGCTGTCGTGAAAGCCGGCATAATTCACCCACTCGACACGGCGGTCATTGCGCAGGAACTGCGCGACCTTTGCCCCATTCTCGACGTGCCGCTCGATCCGGAGCGCGACGGTCTCGATGCCCTGGAGCAGCAGGAAGGCGTTCATCGGCGCCAGGACGGCGCCGGTGGTCCTCTGAGAGACGGCGCGGCAACGCGCAATGTAGGCGGCGGCGCCGTAGCGCTCGGTAAAGACCAGTCCGTGGTAGGACTGCTCCGGCTCGTTCATCATCGGGAAGCGCCGGCGATGCTCCGCCCACGGGAACCTGCCGCCGTCGACGATGATTCCACCGAGCGTCGTGCCATGCCCGCCCATGAATTTCGTCAGCGACTCCACGACGATGTCTGCGCCGTATTCGATCGGCCTGAGCAGGATCGGTGTCGGCACCGTGTTGTCGACGATGAGCGGGACGCCGTGCCTGTGCGCGGCATCGGCCATCGCCTGGATGTCGCAGACGTTTCCGGCCGGATTCCCGACGCTCTCGCAGAACACCGCTCGCGTATCGTCGTCGATCAGCCTTTCGACGCTTTCCGGCCGGTCGTCTTCCGAGAAACGGACCGCAATGCCCTGCCTCGGCAGGATGTGCGCGAACAGCGTATGCGTGGTGCCATAGAGCTGCGGAACCGAGACGATGTTGGAGCCCATCTCCGCGATGTTCACGACCGCATAATTCACCGCGGCCTGACCACAGGCCACGCTGAGTGCCTCGATGCCTCCTTCCAGGGCGGCGACGCGCTTCTCCAGCACCGCGTTGGTCGGATTGCCGATCCGGGTGTAGCGGAAGCCGTCCACTTCAAGGTTGAAGAGCGCGGCTCCATGGTCGGCGCTGTCGAATGCATAGGAGGCCGTCTGGTAGATCGGCACGGCAACGGCTTTCGTTGCCGGATCACTTTCGAAGCCGCCGTGAATGGCGAGAGTCTCTCTCCTCATGGAGGCGCCCCCTTCTGCTCTTCGAGCCCGGGCTAGCTCCCGACTTCCTTGGCGCATCGGTACTCCTCGACTGTTGACGCTGCCCCGCGGTCGGTCTGCCCCAGGCCAAGCAGGTCCCGTACTGCGATCGGCCACTGAGCGACGTCTTTGCCGTGGGTATGGAACATGGCGACGGCGAGACGGTCCATTCCGAAGGCGACGCATGCAGTGTGGGCCGGCTCGCCGGCCGCATCGACGATGCCCCAGGTCGTGCCGAAATGATCCCGGTGGTAGTTGAAGCTCATGCAGGCGGTCGGTTGCTCCTCGGAGCGCAGTGGCACCAGCAGTTCGAACTTCAGCGACAGCTGCTTTTGGCTCACCGCCATCATCTGCCCGACCCGGCCGAAGAACGGGTCGTTGGCATGGTCGACCCTGAAGGTCAGGCCGAGATCCCGGGCGATCTTCTGCGCGCGTATCATCCAACGGTCCCGGAACACCGAGACGTGATCGGCGCTGCCGATGCAGACGAATTCGCGCATCCTGAAGGACTGCAGCCGGTCGAGATGGCGCGAGGGTTCACGACGGAAACAGTCGGCGGCGACGTCGAAGCTCCAGCCGGCTGCCGGCACGGGCCCTCGGCTCGCCGCGATCGGATAGACCGGATAGCAGGCTGCCGGCGACAGCACGAGATCGGCCGGTGATAGCGATTCGGTCCAGTCGCCGCCGGCATCGAAGCGGCTGATCGCCGCGTGGATCTCGCTTTCTATGCCGTGCAGGCCACAGACGCAGCCGAGAAGATTGGGAAAGCTCTTCAGATAGCCCGACCTCTCGAGCTGCGCGCGATTCATGACGGGCGGGAAGCGCATCACCTCGGTGTCCGGCTCGCGATTCCGCGAGATCAGCGCCGCAATTCGCTCCACAACGTCTTCGTAGAGAGCGGTGCGGGCATAGACGCCGGGAGAGCCCATCTCGTGGAACAGCGCATCTGCAAGATGATCCAACGGATCGGCTGGAGGGGGAGTGGAGTCCGCAGGTGCTTCGACAATGACCACGTTCATCAGGCCGTTTCCTTTTCAGAAGAAGATCAATCGCACAAAGAGTCCGGAACCGTGCTCATCAGCGTGGCGGTCCCCATGCTGGCGAGGATGCGATCGTTGTTGATCATGATCGGAGCGGAAAGCACGTCACGCAGGTGGCGGCCGATACTTACGTCGGTGTCGTTGCGGTATCCGGACAGGCCGCAGGCGCGCATCGCGTGCATGACGGTCGCAACCGCGAGCTCAGAGGCCTCCACCTTGAGGAGATTGATCGAGGACTGGAAGTCGACGGACGAGAGCGCGCGCACGTCCCGTTCGCGGACTTCGAAGAACTGGAGATTCGCGGCGATGACGGCGCGCAATTTCGTCAGGCTCATTTTGGCGGCGGTGAAGTGCGCCGCGCCGGGAGGCATGTTGCCCCCCGATCCGCGGGCGGCCTTGCGGATGAAGATCTGCGCCCGGTCCACCGCCGCAGCCGCGATCCCCGCCCAGACCGAGGACCAGCACAGATGGGCGACGGGCGTCATCGTCTGCGCATGGATCTTTTCGTATGGCACGGGGAATATCTGCTCCGCAGCGCCCCTGAAATTCAGCTTGAAACCGGCGCTGCAGGTCCCGCGCATGCCGAGCGTCTCCCAGGCGAGCGTGGGCTCCAGCGTATAGTCGTCACGGGTGATGGCCAGCAGCACCTGATCGGATCCGGCGGCCTCGTCCGAGCGGCGCGCGATGGTGATGATGCCGTCCGCCTCGGCGCCGTACGAAATCACCGTCGCATCGCGCACCAGCGAAATCTCGGTGCCTGCGCTCTCCACTGCGGCCGAACTGAAGCGTATGTTTCCGCCGTTCTGGCCTTCCGTGGTCGACGATGCCAGCAGCATCTGCTCGGCAGCCACGCGGCGCATGAGACTTTCGTGCCAGCCACTGCCCGCGCCGTGGCGAACCAGGCACGCGACCTTGGTCTGATGCATCGCGAAGATCATCCCGACCGAAGCGCAGGAGCGGCCGAGCGCGTAACACATATCGGCCACCTCGGAGATAGACGCAGCGTCTCCGCCGAACTCGACCGGAATCTGGGCGCCCAGAAGTCTCTCCTTGCGCGCCGCGTCGATCGCCTTCCGCGGGAAGCGCGCCTCGCGATCGACCGCCTCAGCCTCCGCCGCAGCGACCTGCGCGACATTTGCCGTTCGCTGCTGGAACGAGGGGCCTTCGGGAGAGAATGCTACTCGGCCAATTTCCGTGGCGACGTTGCGGAACTGAACTTCCTGCACAGTCATGGGCCAGAGCCTCCCGTTTCATGGTGGTCATGATTGGTCGATGCGAGCCAGATCGAGATGGATTCCGCTCCAAATCGACAACTAGCCCACTTCCGCTGGCGCGTCGTTGGCGCAGAAGTGGGTATCAGGAAGCTGTGACTCCCGGGCGAGGTACCTCCGAAGCAGAGCTGTTGGCCGAGAGAACAGTTGGGTATCGTCGCCCCGAATGTGATCACGCCTGGCCACGGCGGGAGACCGGCTGAGATGCACAACATTGCGATCAACGTTCAGAACCGTGTTCTATCGGTCGTCAGGAGCGTCCTGCAGCAGAACGCGATCACCGCCGATGTCCACCCGGAGTCGCGACTCGTGGATATCGGGCTCAGCTCGATGGGCATGGTCGAGTTGATGCTCAAGGTCGAAGCCGAGTTCGATCTCATCCTTCCCCAGTTCGAGATCACCCCCGAAAACTTCCGATCGGTAAAGGCAATGGAGCGGATGATCCTCAACCAGCTGGGATCCGGGTCGGGATGAAGCCAGTTGAACAGAGGTTCGGCTTCGACAACCAAGCGAGCAGCATCGAACCGGCGCGCGCGCACGTCGAGCCAGCTCCGCCGCATGATCACGTCCCGAAGAAAGCCGCGATCCAGCGGGCGACCAGCCGCGACGCTCCGCGGCGCAGACGGTCCGCCGCCAAGACCTGGCTGCAAGCCATCGCATTAACCGCACGGCTCGAAGCCCAGCCGCATCGGTTGTTCGCCGACATCGTGGAGGATTGGGCACAGCGCCAGCCCGGGCGGCCCGCCTTGCTCTCGGATGGCCAATCCCTCACCTATGGCGAACTAGCTGCCCGGATCAACCGGTATGCACGCTGGGCGCGGGACCTCGGCCTCCATGCCGGAGGCACCGTCTGCGTGCTGATGCCGAACCGGCCGGACTACCTCGCCTGCTGGCTCGGCATCAGCAGCGTCGGCGGGACGGCGGCACTGATCAACACCAGGCTGGTCGGCCAGTCGCTCGCCCACTGTATCGACGTCGCCCATGCCGATCACCTCATCCTCGCTGCCGAATGCGTGGATGCGTTCGAGAGCTCGCGTCCGCACCTGCACCGCGTGCCGCAATGTTGGAGCCTCGACACCGGCGATCCAAGTGGCGATCTGGATGCGGCGCTCGCCGCCTTCGACCCACGCCCGCTATCCTCCGCCGAACGCGGCGACGTCACGATCGACCGACGTGCGCTGCTCATCTACACCTCGGGCACAACGGGCCTACCGAAGGCGGCGAACGTCAGTCATCGCCGCATTCTCGCCTGGGGCGGATGGTTTGCCGGACTGACGGACGCGTCCATCGACGATCGTCTCTACGATTGCCTGCCGCTCCATCACTCCGTGGGCGGCGTCGCCGCTCCCTGCAGCATGCTCTGCGCGGGCGGTTCGGTCGCGATTGCGGAGAAGTTTTCCGTTGGCAGCTTCTGGGACGACATCGAGCGTTTCGACTGCACCGTCTTCCAGTATATTGGCGAGCTCTGCCGCTATTTGCTGAAGGCGCCAGCGTCTGAACAAGAGGCGCGACACCGGCTCCGGCTGGCCGTCGGCAACGGATTGCGCGGCGACATCTGGGAGATGTTCGCCGACCGGTTCGCGATTCCGCAGATCCTCGAATTCTATGCCGCAACCGAAGGCAATTTCTCGCTGTTCAATGTCGATGGAAAACCGGGCGCGATCGGCCGGATCCCGCCGGTTCTGGCGCATCGCTTTCCCGCCTCGATCGTCAAGGTCGATGCCGACAGCGGCAGCCCGGTCCGGAGCGCCGCAGGGCTCTGCATCGCCTGCGCACCTGGCGAGATCGGCGAGGCTGTCGGACGTATCGGCGGTGGCGATCGCGACGGCCGGCCTTTCGAGGGCTACACGGATCCCGAGGCGACAAGGAAGAAGGTTCTGCACGACGTCTTCGCTGTGGGCGATGCCTGGTTTCGCACCGGCGATCTGATGTTGCGCGACGAGCAGGGGTACTTTCACTTCATCGACCGCGTCGGCGACACCTTCCGCTGGAAGGGCGAGAACGTCGCGACCAGCGAAGTGAACGACGCAATCAGGGACTGCACCGGCGTTCTCGACGCCTCGACCTATGGAGTTGCGGTGTCCGGGGTCGATGGCCGCGCCGGCATGGCGGCGTTGGTGGCGGGCCGAGATTTCGATTTCGGGATATTCAGAGAACACCTTTCGTATCGGCTGCCGCGCTATGCAGTTCCAGTCTTCGTCAGGTTGTGCCGGACGCTCGAGACGACCGACACCTTCAAGCAGCAGAAGCAGCGGCTGATCCGCGAGGGATTCGATCCTTCGGTGGTGGACGATCCGCTGTTCATGCGTGATCCGGCGACCGGTGACTATCGTTCGATCGACCGGGCCGTCTACACGCGCATCGTAAAGGGCGAAATCAGGCTCTAACACTGGCTCGGAAAGCCGAAATGTGAGGTGTATCATGTCGGTCAAATCGAAGATCTTCTCCGCGATGAAGCAGATCGCCGAAGAACAGAAAGTCACGCTTCCGCCGCTTGAGGACGATCTGTCGCTGAACGAAACCGGGTTCGATTCGCTGGCATTCGCCATCCTGGTTGCGCGGCTGGAGGACGAGCTTGGCATCGATCCCTTCACTGTCGCCGAGGACGCGGCCTTCCCGTCTACCCTCGGTGAGTTTGTCAGAGCCTACGAGAATGTTCCCGCCTGACATCATCGCGCTCCGCCAATATCTCGGCGCGGGGCCGAAGGACCGCACGATTTCCGATGCCCGGCACAGCGTATCGCTGACCGACATGATCCAGCACAGCTGCCTGGCTGGCGGACCGTCCGAGCTGTCCGGCCGCTCGGTGCTGCTTGCGACGTCGGGACAGCTGCTGTCCGCGCTAGCCATGATCGAGCTCGACGGCATTGCCCGTCGCATGCTCCTATGCCCGCCCGACCTGGATTGGGATCGCCTGCAGGTCCTGCTCGAGCAGGCCGATATCGACACCATCGTCACCGATCGGCCTCTGCACCGAAGCAGCGCTGGCAAGTACGTCGTTATCGGCGTCGACCTGCCCGAACGGAGGGCCACGGGATCGGAGGTTGACCGCACGACCGAGTGGCTGATGCTGACCTCGGGGACGTCAGGACTGCCGAAGATCGTCCGACATACGCTTGATTGGCTCGCTGGCGCGATTATCGCCGAGGGGCCCGCGCGCCACCGGAACGCAACCTGGGCGACGTTCTACGACATTCGCCGCTATGGCGGCCTGCAGATTTTCCTGCGGGCCGTGATCGGCGGCGGATCGATGGTGCTTTCGGAGCCCGGCGAAGCCATTGCCGCCCATGTGGCGCGGCTGCGCGCGGGCGGGGTTACCCACATCTCAGGGACGCCATCGCACTGGCGCAAGCTCCTGATGAGCGGCGCGTCCGCCAATTTCGCGCCGGACTATGTCCGCCTGTCCGGCGAAATCGCCGACCAGGCGGTGCTGGACGGCCTGGCCAGAGCATTTCCGCATGCGTCAATCGGGCACGCCTATGCCTCGACCGAGGCGGGCGTCGGTTTCAGCGTGGACGACGGGCGCGAGGGTTTTCCTGCCCACCTGATCGGGCAGAGTCACGCCGGCGTCGAGATGAAGGTGGTCGACGGCTCACTGCGGATCCGTTCCCGGCGTACCGCGCGCGCCTATGTCGGCGCCGACGCTCCGCAGCTCGCTGACACCGAGGGCTTCGTCGATACCGGCGACATGGTCGAACTGCGCGGCGAACGATACCACTTCGTCGGCCGGCGAGGCGGCATTATCAACATCGGCGGGCTGAAGGTGCATCCGGAGGAGGTGGAAGCCGTGATCAACCGGCACGCGTCCGTCCAGATGTCGCGCGCGCGGTCGCGCAGGAGTCCCATCACCGGCGCCATTGTGGTCGCCGACGTCATCCTCACCAACGGCACCAATGCGGAGCGCCACGAGAGGATTCGCACGGAGATTCTCGGTCAGTGCAAAGATTGCCTGGCTGCATGGAAGGTGCCTGCGGTGATCCGCTTCGTCCAGCGACTCGACGTCACCGCGGCGGGAAAGCTGGCACGCGCCGATGCGTAACATCATCGTCACCGGCGGCAGCCGCGGTATAGGTCTTGCCATCGCACGCAGGCTCGCCGCATCCGGCGAGTACAATGTGATCGCCGTCGCGCGCCGCGAGAGCGAGGAGCTTGCAACTGCGGTCCGCGAAGCGCAGCGACGCCTGCATTTCCGCGCTTGCGACCTTGCGGTGACCAATGCGATCCCGGCCTTCGCTAAATCGCTGCGCGACGAATTCGGCGCGATCTACGGCCTCGTCAACAATGCCGGGGTCGGTCCCGACGGACTGCTGGCGACCATGCACAATTCCGATATCGAGGCCTTGATTCGCTTGAACGTATTGTCGCCCATGATCCTGACCAAATACGTGGCGCGCCATATGATGGCCGACGGCGCCGGGCGGATCGTCAACATTTCCTCCATCGTCGCCTCGACCGGCCACAGCGGCTTGTCCGTGTATGCTGCGTCCAAGGCCGCGGTTGCCGGCTTCACCCGCTCGCTGGCCCGGGAAGTTGGCAGGGTCGGCATCACAGTGAACGCGATCGCGCCCGGCTTCATCGAGACGGAATTGACCAGGTCCCTGGACGACGAAGGGCGTCGACGCATCGCTCGCCGCAGCGCATTGCGCCACCTGCCCGAAGCCGACGACGTCGCTTCCGTGGTCGAATATCTTCTCGGCGAAGGCGGCCGAAACATCACCGGCACCGTGGTGACGGTCGACGCCGGTAACACCGCCTGAGCGCCGGGAATCGGGCATCCGCCGTCAAGGGCGACCTCTCCTCTCGGCTCAAAGGTACTCGAAGTCGACCTGGCCTGACATCAGGCTGCACACTTCAATTCGGCGATAGCCCCTTCAGATACTCAAGCATCGTGTTGCAGGCCTTCTCCGCCTCCGCGAAGGTTGAGAACGCCGAACCGCCAATCTTGATCGCGCCGTTACCCCGATAAAGCGGCCGCCACGACGCCACGTAGCCGGCACGTCCGTGAAAGCCGGCACCGGCAGGCGTCTCATGCGTGATCACAAAGGAAAAGCCGTCGCCGGCCGCACTCCAGATTTCCATGTCCTCGACGGCACGGTGAAACAGAAGGGACATCAAGATGCGCCCGCGCACTCGCTTTCAGCTCAACGACAGAGTTCCGGTCCTGACGGCAGGCCGCCAGAAGGGAACGACCCTGACCACTGGGGGGGCAGGAAGGTAGGGCCAGGGCCGTCGCTCCGGATGCGCCGAGATCCAATCGGCACATCTCTGCGATCATGTCTGGAGCCGTTCGTCATAGCCCGCGACTACGTTTTACCTGACAGCGGACAGACTGCGATCGACCCAGAGCCGCAGATGACGAATAAAGTACACTTCCCGCCGGACGCCTTGGCTGCGATTTTGGATCAGGCGCCAAGCCTGAGGGACTACCCCATTAGGCATCCCGGACATCGACCTCGCCAATCAAGCGGCGCTTGAAATCAGGCTTCAGCCCCTAAAGCTACTTGTTCCAGTCGATCGGTTGCGTTGCCGGGGCGCCGCCATGACAGACGCAGCTTCATCGCCGGCCGCCAAAGGAGGCGGATGCTGGGCCGGGTGGTCGCGATCGATAGCGGCCTGGGACTGGCTCAGCAGCCGTCGATGGCACGGAAGGCCGACTGAACCAGGGCCTCCCGGCAGGAAAGCCGGCGTCTGGCGGGCTCACGGGGATCTTTCGGATCGGGTCGCTGCATCCCATAGAGGCCGCTGCCCATTGCAGTGGGAGCGTCGACCGGGAATGGTGGCGCGTGACGAGCCTCTCCTCAGCGCTCCCCACTCGTCGGACTCAATCCTCCGTCTTCTCCCGCGGGGCGGTCGCGCGATCATGTTGCGAGATGGCGAGGGCCGCGAGCACCGTCCGATTGCTGATTTCCAGTTTCTGGAAGATGTTGTGAAGGTGCACCTTGATGGTGCCGTCGGTCGTATTCAACCGGCGCCCGATTTCCTTGTTCGACAATCCTTCGGAGACCAGCCGCATGATCTGACGCTCGCGTTCCGTCAGCGCGGTCAATCCGTTCTCCGAAGGCGTGCCCTGCTCGCGCGACACGATCGAGTCGGATGGGGTCGATGGCAGCACGTTGTGACCATTGGCGATATGCCGCAACGACTGCATCAAAGCCTCGGGATCGGTATTTCTCAGGATGATACTACAGGTCACGGGCGTCGCCGAGAACACCAGTTCGCAATCTTCACTCGCGACGAAAAACACCAAATGCGTCGAACGATTTTCCGAATTGACGGTCGAAAGAATTTTCGCGGCGGCGAGCTCGGGCATTGCTGGATCGACAATCACCATATCGGGCGCCAAGCGCCGGATCGCCTCGATGCAGCTTGCGGCATCGTTACAGGATGCAACGATATTGAAATCGGCCACGGCGCCGAGCACCTTGCTCAGCCCCTCCAAGACCACCGGATGCCGGTCAGCAATGACTACACTGATACGTCGCATTACGCGCTCCTCAGCCAGTCGCCCCCCCAACATAAACGCCGCGCACCTTCTTCTGTTTCACCCACACCATATAGCATACACGCAATGTTGGAATCGCAGCATAGCATACAAGCAATGTTGGAATCGCAGCACAATACTTAGGGTTAATCCACGACGCCCGGATCTGTTCGCTTCCTCCGGTGATCTGACGGGGCGAGCAAGCCCCCCGCGCCTATCCAGTCCGCCTAATGGCGTAATCCTCAACGGTGCACGCCTTCGATATTTCCGCAACGTTCAATATATGCCTCAACGTTAACTCGCTCGCAGAATGCGCTCGCCCAGACATAGCATCTACGAGCGAATACAACCAACAAATCTTTCAATGTTGAATGAACATCCTCACCTAATTCACGCAGAGGCTGCGCCAGAAGGCGGTTTTTTATCCCGCAATTACACGGGTATAGGCAGTCCCGCGTCTATAACCAACGGTATATAGGGCGATCGCGAATTCGCATCTAACATTCATAAAAGCTTAAGCACGATGGATTGCTCGAAATCCACCAACGAGACGAGGCAAGGAACACCAGGCCAGAACGGAGGAACACGATCGAGGTAGCTCAATAGACCTAAAAACCACAAGTCATATCAGTTCAACCGCCCATCGCTGTTGTGTCATTGCGTAGTAGGCTGGAGGGTAAAATGAGGAGGCGGCAGTCTTGCGAGACCGTTCTTATTGGAAAGAACGTTTTGATTAGAGAAGGTATTGCTAAAATCCTGCACGCGGCAAATTTTCACATCCCGGCCTCGGTATCGAGCCCCGAGGAATTGCCGAACTCACTTCAAGCAGAGAAATTGATGTTCCTCATCGTCCATACCGGCGATGGCTTCAATGTTGCGATAGAACAAATCGGATTCGTGAAAGATCGGTACCCGGACGCGCGCATCGCGATCGTGTCCGACAATTATCGGCCAGTCGATCTTGCCTCAGCATTTCGAGCAGGGGCCAACGGATACTTCGTGAACGTCAATTCGTGCGACGCGTTCATCAAATCCGTCGAACTCGTGACGATGGGCGAGACCGTCTTCCCGCCTGCATTCCTGTCATTCGCCCTTGATGCCGGTCGCGATCGCGAGCCGGAAACGGCGGAGCCCGGCGAATGCAGACAAACCATCCTCGCTGCTGCAGACGAAGCGATCTTGCCGCAGCTCTCTCCCCGAGAAAAGGCAATTCTATCCTGCCTTATCGAAGGCGATTCCAACAAGTGCGTTGCCAGGAAGATCAATATCGCCGAGGCGACCGTGAAGGTTCACGTCAAGGCGATCCTGCGCAAGATCAGGGTCCAGAACCGGACACAGGCCGCGATCTGGGGAATGAACCACGGGTCGCTGGTACGGCCGGCAAACGATCGCGCCCCCTCAGCCGTCGATGCGGGCAGAGGGATCGCGAAGCCCATCGAGGTGATCTCCGAAATGGCGCAGCTCAACGAGCCGGCGCCATTGGTTCCTCACTCCAGTCACGTCGTGGTACCCCGTATCGACAGCCTGCTCCGCAAGGGTGTCGAGTCAGGGGCTCACGCCGCGGTACGGCTCTGCAAGTAGATGCAGGGACTCGCGAACGGCCCCATCGCGGAGTGAAGCTGCGACACTTTCGTCGACTCCGCGACGGCCAGGCGCCCGACAGCAGATTCCCTGCTGCTCTTGCATGCACAGCACTCGAGGTCGTGCGGACACTCTCCTCGGCCTCGGGTTGACGACGCGGACTGCGGGAGCGGGCTTTCTCGCTCCCGCAGTGCCTCCTGCTTGTATCTCGCCAGCGGCGAGAGAAGGTCGCGCTGATGATCCTGCGCGCGCCGGTCTTCATCTCGACGGGAGAGTCACCCCGGCAGTGCCGCCAGGCCCGTTAGATGGGCACGCTAGCGGATTGCTGCTCGAACCTTAGTCCGGCAGCGCCGCGGCTCAACCATCCTGGTTACCTATTTATCGCCTTTCCCAACCAGTGACCTGGAATGTACTGATTCAATCGCAGATGAGCGGCTGGATCGTAGAGTGCCATGGGTTATGCGTTCTTCACCGATTTGCTGGCCTCTACCAGGTTTCCGGTACATTCGGTCGATGTGTCCTCGCCGGCCCGGGCCAAGTGCATTCCGGAAGCGCTACCGCTCGCCACCCTGGATTCCGCTCGATTCATCGGGCAACTGCAAGCTTCAAGTTCAGATGCGCCCCCTGCCCCTCTCTTCCAAGAGGGTGGCATATTGATGCGACTTGATCTGCTGCATCTTCCGCTAACCGACCTTTTCCTTCGTAGGGTATCGCCGCCGCGCCTCAACTATCAGCACTGGTAAAAAAAATGCTGCAGATCAATACGGATAATCGGATAAATCGAGACTATGGGCCGCCACCCGAATTTCGTCCAGGACCGGTCGTGTCGCTGGCAGAAGTGCTGGCCGTGCTGCGATTCACACGACGACATGTACCGATCATATCGCTGACTTGTTGCGCGGCGCTTTGCATTTCTATCCTTTACCTCATCATCGCGGTACCGACGTTCACCGCCAAGGCGCAACTCCTCGTAAACTCGAAGTTGGCCATGGTGGACGCTTCGGCGGTGTCAACGGTCGTGGAAAGTCAGATCGCAATCATAAAGTCCGAGAGCATCGCGACCGCCGTGATCGAGAAGCTCGACCTTGCTCAAGACCCGGAATTTGCGACGGGCCAATTTAGCAGCACGATATCCCGGCTGCTCGGCTGGAGTAAACCGAAGTCGGAAGCCAGCGCCGCGCGCTATGCCCTGGAACCGTTCGAACGCAAACTTTCGGCCAAACGTGTCGGCCCTACGTTTCTTATCGAGGTTACTTTCGAATCCAAGAATCCTGATCGAGCGGCGGAGATCCTAAACGCGCTTGTCGAAAGATATATTACCCATCAAATGGACAATGCCGGCTTGCAAGACGCGAAATGGGTCAAGGATCGACTGAACGAATTGAGCGTTCAAGCATTGGCTGCCCAAAAGGCACTGGAGAATTATCGTAAGGATGGGAACGAGCTTGCGGATTCCGCAGCTACCATCGAAAAACTGACGGCCGCAGCGGAATCAACCAAAAACACCTATGACAGTTTTCGCCACGTGGTGCGTAAGACGGAGGCGACGCAACAACAGACGTCGCCGGTGTTTGAGGCCAGTCTCGTCGCCGGGGCGTTTCCTCCCCTAAAGGCCAGTTGGCCAAGAGCCAGAATCGTGCTCGGAATATCGGCCCTTGGAGGGCTGCTTCTTGGCGTCGCCATCGGAGTGCTGCGTGATCTGTTGGATCGGGGCATCTACGCCAGCGGGCAGGAACCTCGTCTAAGCGCACAAGATGGCGGGATCATCGAGCGACCTGTTCCGGACGCAGTTCGACCAGATCTTCAATCTGAAGCATCGGCAAAGGCAAGAGCAGTGCGCTTCACGGGATCCGGCTGAAGACTGCCATTTTCATTCACCGACCATCGACATCCGCCCGGCCGATCGGTTCTTACGAAGGCGTTAGGTTGACGACGGACACCGGTCAGTGGTCCGCTAGCAAGCCGATTTTGATCTCACCTTCGCGGGACGGGCAACGGCCATAGACGATCGGGATTAGGCGCAATAGCGCGCCACAGACCGAGCGACGTTTCGGCTACCGCCGATTTTGCTGCAACAACACGTCGGCGTTTCCAGCCCGTCAACGTGATCAGAGGCGCAAAACTCTAGCTACCCCTCCCGAGGACGTCGGGGCGCGCCCGGCGACGTGGACTAACTCGAAGCAATCGGCGATCCTACGCATCCGGAGTATGAAGAGATGCGGCGATTGGGGCCGGCGGGTTCGATCCGAACATCATCGATCGGAAGGCACTCGACGCCGCTGTCAACGCATTGTCGGAAAAATGGAACCCACGCCGCGCTGCAGCTCGATCAAGATAGAGGTCAAACGCCAATTAACGGGGCCGCAGACCTACGCTTACATTTACGAACTGCACGTCAACAAGAGCTAGTGTTCCGTCCCGGAAATTCGCTGACAAAGTAGCGCAAGTTTCTGGAGGATGGAGTCGGCGGTAGCGGTCCACACGAAGGGGCGTGAACTTGCGTGGTGGGTACCGATAAAGCGGTCGATTTTTTGCCGAACTCGGCGGTGGAATCGAACGACCGCCTCCGGATTGCGCGTTGCGTGATGAGTGAGACGAAGCGTTCAGCCTGGTTAAGCCAGGAGGCGTAGGTTGGCGTGAAGTGAATGTGCCAACGCGGGCGGCGGGCGAGCCAGGCCCTTACCTTGGGATACTTGTGGGTGGCGTAGTTGTCGACGACGAGATGGATGTCCAGTTGGGCCGGCACATTCGCTTCGATGTGACGCAGGAAGGCGAGGAACTCTTGGTGACGATGGCGGGGATTGCATTGAGCGATGATTGCGCCGTCGAGGACATTGAGGGCCGCGAGCAGGGTGGTCCTGCCATGACGCTGGTAGTCGTGGGTAACGCCTTCGATGTTGCCGAATCCCATAGGAAGCATGGGCTGGGTTCGTTCGAGAGTCTGAATTTGACTCTTCTCATCGACGCAAAGCACCACGGCCTTGTCAGGCGGATTGAGCTAGAGCCCGACCACATCGCACAGCTTCTCGACAAAGAAGGGCGCTGCGTCAGCGCCACAGGGAGCGAGCGCGACCGCGTTATGGCGGTGAGCTGCGTGCGTTCGTCGCCGGAGACCGTCAGCATCGCCTTCGGGCGTTCGGTCCGCATCGGGTATCTCCTTCGATCAAGAGATCAAGATGCCCGAAACCCATGCAATAATTATGTTACTAGCACCTGGCGACGCAGACCGTCACGACGATGGCTGGGCTATGGGAGATCGAGGCCGACACAACGCCTGAACGGCCTCAGCTTGGCGCTTACGCCAAGTGTTACGGCGGCCGCGCTTGGTATCCGGTAACAGCTCGGCGCAATGGGTTGTCTGCAAGCCAATTATTCACGTGGCGCCGGTTGGCTCGCGAGATACCGCAACCGCGCCAAGTTGATCATCATCGCAATGATCGGAAATGAATACATGTTTTCAATTGTTGGAAAGATGTTGCGCCCAGTCGCCATACCAATTCCATAACCAAAGATGCTCGCGAACAGAGCCCAATATAGGTCACTATTCAACCTTCGCCCAACTCGCCAGGCGGTAGCTGTTCCAACGAGAAGAAAAATTAGAAGCGCACCAGTTAAAATCACCCCGCAATCAAGAAAGAATTCGATAATTGCATTATGCGCTACGTTGGCCTGTATCAGGGTTCCTGTATCCCAAAGCTGGCTCGTCCCCATTCCGTAGCGACCAGCGCCAAACAGGAACAGGCCGATATTGCTCGTCCATTCCCTAAGCAGCGGCCCCCAAATGAAATCAACTCGGCCCGTCAGCAAGGCATCGGCCGAGAAGCCGGAACTGCTACCAAGCCCGACCGAGAGAAGAGCGTCCACGGTTGGTCCGATCCACACCAACGATGCGACGCCAGCCGCCGCAACACCAAGAACTAAAATGACAAAGCTGCGCCTCAGGATCAGAAATAGGCAACACGAAGCCGCTACTGTGACAAGCGCGGTTCGTGACCCGAGGAGAAGAACCGCCAGGAGCGAGAGACACAGGGGTGCGATCCAGAGAGCGCCGCGCGTAAGAGCTCGATAGAGCAACAAAGGTACAGTAGAAATGTACATGCTTCCAATCACATTGTAATGGGTTCCAAAATACGCTTGGCACAACTGGGCCATTTCGTCCCGCTCGTTATCAGTCATTCCCGGGTGACCTGAAAGCAGAACGGACGGATTCGTCATGACGACCGCGACGAAAGCGATTGATAGCAATAGTATCGAAAGGCAGATCACCGTCGTGATCCTCTCGAGCTCCTGAAAGGAGCACATACGCTTAAGGGTAAACAGGAAGGATAGAGTGTAAAACGTCGGCACAATGCAAGCCGATAGTACAAAGTCAAAGTAGGACTCTGGAAATGAAACAGGGAAGCGACTATGCAAAAGGGGCGCGTTCGGAATTGATCGAATGAGGGCGATGGCAAAAGTTGCGAAGTAAAGGAGAAAAACTCTGATGGATGTTCGTTCGATTTTGTCGGTCGCGTGTAGGGGCGCAGTGTCGAACATCAGATAAGCCAAGACTACTGCTGATAATAAGTTGAAGAGTTTAAGCCCTTGGATGCCGAACAAATTGTCTGTCATAAATGGTAAGAGCTGGAAGGGCCACATGAAAACGAACAGCAGAAAGAAGAAAGTTCCAGCTTGCGCGCCTGAAACTGGCAACGTGAGATGATAAGGCGCTCGGGCGTTATTGCTCAAAGATGTACTCATCGACCTATTGTGGTTGCTCTACTCTAACGGTCCATTACACTTTCTCGCATCTGGTCAGGTCGCGGCGAGGAAACTCCAGGTCTCGACGTCCGGTCGTCAGCATCACAATTTGGAAAATAGGCGGCAACAGTTTCGGGCGTAAGCGACTGATAGAGTCCTTATAGCCGTGCGCGCCCCATACATAACTGCGTTCTGCGCGCGGCAAAGTAGCGGCCGCGTCCGAGTAGACATGCCCGTGTATCTGGGGATGTGTATTTGACATTGTCGGGAATCGCATTGGCGGTTCTCCACCAAAGCCAAGTCGCCAAATCTTCAATTCAAGAGGGATGCCAAGCGTCTTGTTCCGATGTCCGCC
Organism: Bradyrhizobium sp. CCBAU 11361; assembly: GCF_028128935.1. Classification (NCBI taxonomy): domain Bacteria; kingdom Pseudomonadati; phylum Pseudomonadota; class Alphaproteobacteria; order Hyphomicrobiales; family Nitrobacteraceae; genus Bradyrhizobium; species Bradyrhizobium sp. CCBAU 11361. The sequence continues at coordinate 169,879 of NZ_LBJZ01000193.1, read as the reverse complement.
ACCGACGCATCGCCCCACCGACGATGCCACGCCTGAAACATTAGAACATTCCAAATGAGGTAATATCGCTCATTATTTCCGCTCAAGAATTCAGCCCAGAGCGAGCGAATGGCCTCGACTTCAAAAATGTCACCGGCGCTCAGGTCAGCTTCATTCATCAGGTCTTCGGCCCAATCCCGTAAGGGACCACGCAACCAATCTGCGAGCGGAACCCCAAACCCCATTTTCGGGCGATCGACCAAACGATCGGGCACATGGCGGGCAAGAACGCGCCGGAGCAAATGTTTGGGACGCCGGGCACGCGCGTTCTGAGATGTCGGCAGCTTCCAGACCCATTCAACCAGGCGATGGTCGAGGAGCGGAACACGCACCTCAAGAGCGATGGCCATAGAGGCTCGATCAACCTTAGTCAGGATGTCATCGGGCAAATACGTGCACAGGTCCAGGTAGCGCATACGGTCCACCGGATCTGGCAAGAGAACCTCGAGGTTTTGACCCCAGCAGGCCGTCCGCACCTCTCGGGATCCTTTTACGAGATTGTCTTGGGTCTGTGAGACAACTTGATAGTACACGGAATCGATCGATGACATTGAGAGCAGTTGGGCCAACCGATGAGCCTTGTGGCCAACACGTGGCACGCGCCGAACGTATGGTACATAACGCGCTATGCTGTCGTAAGTGCTAGGTGGCACGGCGCGAATGCCTGAAGACACGAGGCGGCGAAGCGCAAGCGGCATCTTCGCACTCGGTCGCCAAACGTTGTCCGTCCGTTGATACCGGTCGTATCCGGAAAACAATTCGTCTCCACCATCTCCTGACAGAGCCACCGTGACGCGTTTTCGCGTCAACGCGGAAACAATATGGGTTGGGATCTGGGAGGGGTCGGCGAATGGCTCGTCATACATCTCGGCCAACTTCGGCACCACATCAAGAGCGTCAGCGCCGCTAACGGGAAACGTTGTATGGTCGGTCCCAAGATGTCGGGCGACGGCCTCAGCGTGTTTGGCTTCGTCGAATGCCGGGTTCTCAAAGCTGATGGTAAACGTCCTGACTGGTCTCAGAGAAGCTCTCTGCATCAGCGCGACGACAGTAGATGAGTCATAACCACCCGACAGAAAGGCGCCAAGCGGAACATCCGCTATCATGCGGCGCGATACTGCATCATGCAGCAACGCCTCGAGCTCATCGACCAGTCCCTCTTCGTCGGCTCGAAGCGTATTGCGTTGCCCCTGCGAAACAACACCAGCCAGATCCCAGTACGCGTCCACTTCGGGGCCGCCGCCGCTCGCGATTTTGACAAACCCGGCGGGCGGCAGTTTGTAGACATGTTCATAGATCGTGAATGGGCCCGGCACATAACTATGCCGAAGAAAGGCGGCGATCGCTCCCCGATTGAGACTTGGCTTCCAACCGGGATGAGCGCGTAGCGCCTTCAATTCTGATCCGAACAAAACTAGTCCATCGAAAATCGCCCAATAGAGCGGCTTTTCGCCCATTCGATCACGAGCCAGGAACAGTTGACGCTCTCCGGCGTCCCACACTGCAATTGCGAACATTCCGTTCAAGCGGGCGATCGTCGATTTGATCCCCCATTGGGCGATTCCTTCGACAATGACTTCCGTATCTGAATGCCCACGAAACCGAACTCCGCAATGCTCCAATTCGGCCCTCAGTTCTTGGAAATTATATACTTCACCATTGAACGTAATTGTATATCGCCCGTTGGCCGAGACCATTGGTTGATGTCCCAACGGGGACAAGTCGATAATTGCCAGGCGACGCTGCCCGAAGGCAATGCTGGCTTGCTCGCTTAACCAAACTCCGCTGTCGTCTGGCCCTCGGTGGCTCAGGGTTTGCGTCATTGCAGACGCCCGCCTTTTTAGATCTTGCAGGCTGCAACCATTACGCTCCCAAATACCGGAAATTCCGCACATGCTTGAAAAGAGCTCCCTAATGAGAGGACGTCAACGCATGGCATCCAAACTCACACCCTAGCAGCATAGTATTTTGAACCGGTCCGCGGCTCGACCCTTTCGGATTACCCATTCTCGATCACGGGAAAAGCCAAGGCCAGCAGATTGCGGAACGGGGTAAGCGCTAAGCCGGGAAGTCAATCGGCATGGAGGGCTCTGGATCGCCGAGCGAGGGAACCGGTTCTCCGCCGAACGGCCCCGCAACTCGTGTCGAGTCGCGTGTTCGCCGAAGGAACACGAGCGAGCGGCCAAGCTGAGCGCCCTTAGGAAGGCAGTCGATCCACGCGATCGAATAGGCTGAACTGTCGTCGGCGTCGAGCGCCGCCGTGGTCGAGGAAATGCTTTATCATCCTCGGGTCAATGGTTCGTCCGGCCTTGAGGCAGCTGCGGAGCTGCTCAACTATGGTCTGCACCTGCCACAGTCTTTCTTCTATCTCCTGCCGCGCGCCGTTCCCAGAACGGCGCGATATCGCTTGGGCTTGCGGCTATCGGGGTGCAGTTTATGCTTATGGGCTTGGTGGAAGCGTTGTCTCGGCTTAAGGGGGCCGGGGCGTGTGTTTTTGTTCTGGGGAGTTAAATGAAACACCTATCGATTTGCGTTGCTCTTCTCACGTTCTGGACGTTTCCGGCACACGCTCTCAATTGCGCTGATGTGAGCGGAACATATCTCGTCAAAGATGGATGTCCCTCTCTAGAACGCTCGATAAGTAGGTTTGAACAGACCTCGCAAGATACGGTGCTAGAATTAGCTGGTACGCGATCTTGCATATCATCGAACGCCTGCGAATCCACGCCGGCGGCACCAGCTCCAGTTCCAGCTCCCGCCCCTGGCTCGGGTCCATTTTTGGGTCTTTCGTTTCAGGGATTGTCCTTGAATATAGGTGCGCGGACCTACAACGGCGGCGGTTGGACGGACATTGTGGGCACTGACCTTGTTTACGGCAACACAAGCCCGCGCTACCCCGCCGGCATTTGGGGCGGAAAGGCCGGAGCGATCGACTCGCTGCAAATGATTTGGAATAGTCCATCGGACGAGACCCGTCAGATCGTCACGGACAATTCTGTCCCGGCCGGGGTTTCCAATAAAGTGTTTAAATCTACTTTTGTGAATCCGTATGTGGCTCCAACTCAAGATAGCTTTCAGATCTTTCCGGATGTGAACCAGCCACAGGGAATGCTCTATATTTCGAAGTGGATTTGGCTGCAGCCCGACTTGGCCTCGCGCGGAGGATTTTGGTTTATGTTCATGGAGACCAAGACCAATGGAGCGAGCGTCGGCGGTGGCAACCTCAATACCGAGCGATTCGGCGTCGGGCTTGTGATGGCCGTTTGGACTAAAAACCAGATTATTTGGCAGGTCAGCCATGACGGCTGGATCAATCAAGTTTACAAAAATTATGCTCAGGCTCTGTTAAGCCCCTCTTCGTCCTTTGGCTCCATGGTGGCCGGTCAGACCAATTATGCACCGGTGCCTCTCGGTCAGTGGTTCCATATCGAATTCGCAATGAATCGTAGTATGAACGGCACCGGCTGGATTTGGGCGGCCATCAATGGTGTTCAAGTTTTTGCTCAGTCTGGTGCGTTCAACTTCACCTGGAATGGAGTCACACAATACGTGGGTTGGAACAAAGCCACGCAAGATCCTATCGACCGGATTTTTCCGTTTGCCGCGTATTCGAATCTTATGCGGTCACCAACGAACACATATTCAACCGAGCAAACCAACATCGAAGTGTGGACGTATTGGCCGTCGACGTCGAGTCCGCATCCGACAGAATTTAACTGAGCCAACGCGCATTTCGTTAGTTATCATCCGGATCGCTCCGAGGCCGAAGCATTTCCGGAGATCGGTCGTTCCCAATTCCTCCGTCCCTTGGACTTGTCGGATCTGGATGCCATGAACTCGTATTCGGGCGAACCTCCGACTGATCGGAATATTTGGGTGGCTGTGCTATCTAACAGCGGTTACGATTGGCGTTAGGTGTCTTCGCCGGCCGCGCTATTCTGCATCTCGAGCGGGCGCGTCTTGGCTCTAAGTATGATCTCTCAATAACGCGCGTCGTTCGTTGCCGTGGTTTGGCGTGAATTCTTCGCCTGTGTCCTTGCCGATTTGTTTGTATCGTCCGGTGAGGGCCGCCTTGCCGAGTGAGGCGTGTTGTTGAGAACTGTCCTTATGGACAGTGATAAGCGCAGTGCCCAAGTCGAACGGCTCGACGGCCGGCTGATCGCTGTGATTTGAATCGACGGCGCGACCAGTAGTCCGGACGGAGACCGCGTCTTGTGATTGTCTGGTCGGCGATGGACGCCGATGATTCTCTCCCCGACGATGTGACCACCCTGAAGGCGATGCCGCGCGCCGAGCGAGTGGCCCGCTTGGCTGCGGAGGCGGAAGCTCAGGCACGGACACTGCTGATCGAGAAGCTCAAGCTCACGATCAAGAAGGTGCGGCACGAGCAGTTCTGACAGTCCTCCGAGCGAGGCGCATTGCTGGACCAGCCCGAGCTACAGCTCGCCGACCTGGAGGAGAACGCGGCCCAAGCCGAGACCGCGGCGCAGATGGCAGCCGAGAAGATTGCGGTGCCATCGTTCGAGCGTCGCAAGCCAGCCCGCCGGCCGCTGCCGGAGCATTTGCCGCGGGAACGCCTTGGCTATCCGGTGCCTGCGACCTGCCCATGCTGTGACGATAGCCGGTTGCGCAAACTCGGCGAGGACGTGACCGAGACGCTGGAGCTCGTTCCGCGCCAGTGGAAAGTGATCCAGCACGTGCGCGAGAAGCTCGTCTGCCGGGCCTGCGAATCACCCAGCCGCCGGCTCCCTCGCACCCGATTGCGCGCGGGCGTGCAGGGCCCAAGCTGCTGGCCCATGTCCTGTTCGCGAAGTACGGCCTGCACCTGCCGCTCAATCGTCGGAGCGACGTCTACCAGCGTGAAGGCATCGACCTCGATGTCTCGACGCTGGCAGATTGGGTGGTAGGTTCCGCCGCAACCCTGATGCCGCTGGTTGATGCGATCCGGAGCCATGTCTTTGCGGCCGAACGCATCCACGCGGACGACACCACAGTACCGGTCCCGGCCAATGGCAAGACCCGAACCGGCCGGCTCTGAACCTATGTGCGCGACGATCGTCTGTTTGCCGGGCCGGATCCGCCGGCGGCCGTGTTCTTCTACTCGCCGGATCGTGGCGGTGAGCATCCGGAGCAGCATTTGACCGGGTATGCCGGACTGATGCAGGCCGACGCCTATGCCGGGTTCAGCAAGCTCTACGAGGCCAATGGCAAAGGAGGCCCGATCATCGAGGCCGCGTGCTGGGCACACGGCAGGCGCAAGTTCTTCGATCTCGCGCGGCTCAGCAAGGCGCCGATCGCGGCCGAGGCCGTCAAGCGCATCGATGTCCTGTTCGCCATCGAACGTGAGATCAACGATCTTGCTCCGCAGGAGCGCCTGCACGTGCGCCAGGAGCATAGCCGCCCTCCGATCGTCGAACTCCAGGCGCGGTGGCGCGAACAGCGCGCCAAGCTCTCCAGGAACAACGATACGATCAAGGCAATCAATTACTGCCTCAGCCGCTGGGACGCATTTACCGGTTTCCTTGATAGCGGACGGCTTTGCATGTCGAACAATGCCGCCGAGCGCGAGCTTCGGGCTGTCGCCGTCGGCAGAAGAAATTGGACCTTTGCCGGCTCCGATGAGGGCGGCCGGCGTGCGGCTGCGATCTACACCCTTATCGCCACCGCCAAGCTCAACGACATCGATCCACAGGCTTGGCTCGCCGACGTGCTGGCCCGCCTGCCGGATCATTCCGCCAAGCGCATCCACGAACTCATGCCCTGGAATTGGCGACCTCAGAACGTCGCTCTGGCCGCATAAGCGCGGTCAGCCATCCGCTCAAGATGACCTAACCAGGGGCCGTCACCTGACGCGTACATTGTTTTAGGAGGGGAACTAGTTCAGCCGGTTCGACATCGGCAGGTTGCGCGCATCGCTCCTCGATGACGCTCCGCTTCGTCTACCGCTCTCGCAGCGATTCCTGCTTGTACCTCGCCAGCGGCGAGAGAAGATAGCTGATGATCGTGCGCGCGCCGGTCTTGACCTCGACCGTCACCGCCATGCCGGGACCGAGCTTGACGAGCTTGTCCTCCACCTGCATGTGCGTGCGGTCGAGTGAAATCCGCGTCGCATACTCCAGCTCCTGGCCTTTCGGCTCGCTGCTGCCTTGCGCCGTGCCCGCCGCGCGGTCGTTCGGTCCGCCCGGCCTGTCCCGCGTGATGGCGTCGGTCGACACGCTGAGCACGTTCCCGTGCAGGAGCCCATAGCGCGTGAAGTTGAACGTATCGATCTTGATCTCCGCCTTCTGTCCGGGATGGACGAAGCCGATGTCGCGGTTGGAGAGCATGGCCTCGATCTCGAGCTGACTCTCGCTTGGAACCACGATGGCGAGCGACTGCGCCGGCGTCACCACGCCTCCCACCGTGTGAACGGCGAGTTGCTGAACGACGCCGTCGACCGGCGCGGTCAACTGCTGAAGCTTCGTGCGCCGATCCGCCTTGACCACTTCCTGCGCAGCGCTCGCTGCCTTCTGCTCAGCTTTCGCGAGTGCGTCATAGGTGGCACGCCGATACTCCGCGGCAGTCCTTTCCTTCGTTTCCTTCAGCAGGGCGATGGCGGCGTCGGCTTCGCCGAGCCGGCTCTGCTGGAGGACCAGATCCTGCTGAAGGCCGACCAGCTCCTGATACTCGGAGAGATAGACAACTTTCGAAGCCAGGGCCTTGTCGACGAGACCCTTGCGAATGTCGACCCGCTCCTGGAGCACCGGTATCGTCGCCTGGAGCTTCGCCACGCTTGCCGATGTGGTCGCCCGCTCCGCTTCCTTCTGACCTTGCTGGCGCTCGATCTCCGCGAGCTTGGCGCTCTGCTCGGCGCGCTGGCTGATCAGAAACTGGCGATGCATCTCGATCTCCGCCGCGCTTGCGCCCTGCGGTGATCGGAAGGCGGCAAGCGGATCGCTGGTGAGCGCTGCCCGCAGCCGGGCGACGTCGAGTTCGGCCGCAACGAGATCGCTTCTCTGGCGCTCCTGATCGGCTTCCGTCATTGTCGGGTCGAGTTCGATCAGCACATCGCCGGCCTTGACGCTCTGTCCGTCACGTACGTGAATGGCGCGAACAACGCCGGTCTCGAACGGTTGGATCAGCTTGGTGCGTCCGCCGGGCACGATCTTGCCCGTCGCAGTCGCGACGATGTCGACGCTGCCCAGTGATGCCCACAACAGCGCAACGCAAAAGACCGCGATGATGCTCGCCCCGATCGCGCGACCGATCGGCGACGGCGGCGATTCGGTGATCTCGAGTGCCGCCGGCAGAAACGCGATCTCGTGCTCGCGCCGTCTGACCTCGGCTCTCGGAAACGGAACGATATTCCGGTTAGCGGACGTCATGGATACCGGCCTGCAGATAGTGGAGATTTGCGTAGCGCCCGTTCGAGCGAATGAGTTCATCATGGCTGCCGTCCTCGACGATGCGGCCATGCTCGAGAGTGATGATCCGGTTCGCGTTGCGCACGGTAGAAAGCCTGTGAGCGATGATGATGACAGTCCGGCCGGCGGAAATCCGTTTCATGTTCTGCTGGATGGCGCGCTCGCTTTCGTAGTCGAGCGCACTGGTTGCCTCGTCGAGGATAAGGATGCGGGGGTTGGTAATGAGTGCGCGAGCGATCGCGACACGCTGGCGCTGCCCGCCGGATAGACTGCTGCCGCGCTCGCCCACGATGGTGTCGTAGCCCTCGGGCAGCTCCAGGATGAAGTCGTGAGCGCCGGCGAGTGATGCCGCATCGATGACGCGCTCCATGGGCATGGCCGGGTCGGCGAGGGCAATGTTCTCGCGGATCGAGCGATTGAACAGCACGTTCTCCTGCAAGACCACGCCGATTTGGCGCCGAAGCCAGGTCAGGTCGACCGTCGCGAGGTCAACGCCGTCGACCAGCACGCGTCCGCTCTCCGGCACGTAGAGACGCTGGATCAGCTTGCCGATGGTGCTCTTGCCCGAGCCCGAAGAGCCAACGATACCGATGACCTGGCCGGGCTCGATGTCGAAGGACACATCGTGCAGCACCTCGGGGCCGTCGACGCGGTAGCGGAAGGTCGCGTGCTCGAATACGACCTTGCCGCGGATCGCCGGCAGCGCGGCGCGGGCCGAACTGAAGCTTGGTTCCGGGATGGTGTTGAGAATGTCGCCGAGCCGATCGACCGACAGCCGGGCCTGATGGAAATCCTGCCACATCTGCGCGAGCCGAAGCACCGGCATGCTTACCCGCCCCGCCAGCATGTTGAACGCGACCAGCTCGCCGACGGTCAGGTCGCCGCCGATCACGAACTTGGCGCCGAAGTAGAGCGTTGCGGCCGTGACCAGCTTGTTGATCATCTGGACCGCTTGGCTCGCCGTGTTGTTCAGGCTGAGTACGCGGAAACTCGCCCCCACATAGCCGGCGAGTTGCTCCTCCCAGCGGCGTTGCATCTGGGGCTCTACTGCCATCGCCTTCAGCGTCTCGACGCCCGTGACGCTTTCGACCAGGAAGGCCTGGTTCTCCGAGCCGCGATTGAACTTCTCATCGAGTCGCCGGCGAAACAGCGGCGCGGCGCCGGCGGAAATGCCGATGTAGAACGGGAACGACGCCAGAACGATCCACGTCAAAGCGGCCGAATAGTAGAACATGACCGCAAGGAAGACGACAGTGAACAGAAGATCGATGACAAGGGTGAGCGCCGAGCTCGTCAGGAACTGCCGGATGTTCTCAAGTTCGCGAACGCGTGCGACCGAGTCGCCGACGCGGCGTGTCTGGAAATATGCGATCGGCAACGCCATCAGGTGACGAAACAGCCGGGCACCGAGCTCGACGTCGATGCGGTTCGTCGTGTGCGCGAACAGATGGACGCGCAACGTGCCGAGAACGGTCTCGAACAAGGTCAACGCGACGAGACCCGCGACCAGGACGTCGAGCGTGCTGATGCTCCGGTGCACGAGTACCTTGTCGATGACGACCTGGAAGAACAGCGGAGCGACGAGGGCAAAGACCTGAAGGAAGAACGACGCGATCAGCACTTCGCCGAGAAGACGGCGATACTTGTGGACCGCACCGAGAAACCAGCCGATATCGAATCGCCTGGACAGATCCGTCAGGGCCGCACGCCGGGTCATCAGGATGATGTCGCCATCCCAGACGGCCTCAAGTTCGGCCTGCGTCATGGATTCGGGTCGGGAAGACAATGGGCGCTGAACGAGAAGCTTGTCGTCGATGACCTTGCCCAGGACCAGGAAGCTGCCGTCGCGCAACGCGGCGATCGCCGGCAACGGCGTGACGGAAAGCCTGTTCCAGCTTGACCGCTGTGCCCGGGCCTTGACGCCGAACTCCTTGGTACAGCGCAGGATTTCGGTCACACCGATCCGCGAGGTGCCCATGCGATGGCGAATTTGCTCCGGGTCGGCCGCAATGCCATGGCAACGCAGCAATATCGCCATCGCAATGAGTCCCGACTCATCGCCATCCGCAGGCTCAGGAGCCGGCTCCTGGACGGGCGTATCGCGACGTTCCGCGGACCGTGCGGAGGCCAGAGCATCGCCGGCGAGCGCAACCAGATCACGCCCGCGCGCAATCAGACCGGCAAACGCATGCTGCGCCCGATCGGCGAGACCATGAGATCCGGTCAGGATTAAGCGGCCGTCCCAGATTTCTTCAAATTCCGCACGCGGCATCAGCTTCGGATGTGCCGAGGTCGGATGCAGCACAAGCGCGGCGTCGTCATCGACCTTCCCGAGCAGCAGAAATCCGCCATCACGCAGCGCGGCGATGCCGGGCAGGCTGATGCCTGCAAGCTGTTTCCAATGTGTCGTGCGCGAACCGACCTTCAGTCCGAAATCGCGGGCGCAGCGAAGCATCGCACGGATGCCGATTGCGCTCTCTCCGCAACGGTCGCGGAGCTGGTCGGGCTCGGCGTTCACGCCATGAAGGCGCAGGAACAGAGCAAGGGACCGAAGCCCTAGATCTGCGGCATGGGCATTTCCATTCTGGATCGCCATTTATTACTCAACCCTTCGCGGCTACCGGCCGCGTATGATGTTCCTTCTCATGCATTCCCAAATATTGACGGGGCCGCACCCAGGCGCTGAGCCTGGGTGCGGCTCGGCCTTAGTGTTGCGGTCGGGCCAGCAACGAGTCGTGGCCCCAACCGGTCGCCTGCGACAGAGCCGCCACGAACTGACCGGGATCCACGTGGCCGGTGTGAGCGGCCAGGTACTGGTTCAGCAGCGCAAAGCTCTGGCTTGCGAACGACGCCATCGTGGTGCCGGTCGCAGCCGGATGATCCGCCGCCATGATCGGATGGGCAGCGGTCGTTGCCAGGGTGCTGGCGGCCGGGTCAAAGTGCTGCTGGAGCAGCGCAAAGCTCTGGCTTGCCAAGGACCCCGTGTTTGCGGCGGTCGTGTGCTGATGATCCGTGGACTCGGTCGTGTGCGAGGTCGTCGGAGCCGCGGCCGTCGTGGTGGCAACAGGCTGCTGATTCGTCGCGGTGTGGTGGTGGTGGTGGTGCGACGACGTCGTCGTGGTCGTCGCAGGTCGTGGATCCACCACGGTGATGGTCTGCGGCGAGGCCGTCGCAACCGCACCGGTGGTCGGATCCTTCGCACTTGCAGTCAGCGTGAGCGTTGCGGTCGGATGGCCGCCGCCACGATAGTACGAGTGCAGTTCCAGTCCGCTGTCGACCTGCGCAGCCGTCAAGGTGATGTTATCTCCCCGGAACGTCTGACCATCGAGCTTGTCGGTGATGGTCTCGTACCTCGGCAACCCCGTGATGTTTACCGTCACGCGATCGTTGGTGTCGGTCGTCGTCACCTTGGTCCCGAGATCAACCTTGCCGCCTCTTCCGGCCACCCAGAGCGAGTGATCCGCGACGGTGAGGACCGGCTTGGTCGCTGACGGCGTCGGTGGTGTCGTCGGCGTGGTCGGCGTAGTCGGCGTCGTTGGCTGGGTCGGTGCCGTCGGTGCCGTCGAAACCGCCAGGCCGGAGAAAGTCTTCACCGCAGCCGACAGGTTCGCCGCAAGACCGCTCGCGTCCTTGATGGCCGTACCGCTCGGCAGGTTCACGCCGGTGATGGCGAGCGCCGAGGTGCTGGTGTCGGTCGAGGCGACAGTCGTTTTGAAGGTGAGCGTACCCGTGCCCGAGCCGCCAAAGTAGGTGGCCTTGCTGCCGTCATTGAGCGACAGCGAGGGCGCGCCCGTTACCGTCACGGCCTCGTTGAAGGCGAGCGACAGCGTGATCGTGTCCCCGACATGCTCGGTACCCGTTCCCGGAGTGGCCGTGGCCTGCGTCACCGCCGGCTGGACCGGATCGATCTGGAGACCGGTGAACGTCTTCACCGCACCCGACAGGTTTGCGGCGACCCCAGAGGCGTCCTTGATGCCCGCACCGCTCGGAAGATTGACCCCGGTGATGGCGAGCGCCGAGGTGTTCGTGTCGGTCGACGCAACGGTCGTTTTGAAGGTGAGCGTGCCCGTGCCCGAGCCACCTGCATAGGTGGCGATATTGCCGTCGTTGAGCGACAGCGTCGGCGTGCCCGCCACCGTCACGGCCTTGTTGAAGGCAAGCGACAGGGTGATGGTGTCGCCGGCATGCTCGATGCCCGTCCCCGGAGAGGCCGTGACCTGCGTCACCGCCGGTGTGACCGTTGGGGTGGTGGGCGAGGAGGTGCTGCCCGACGGTGTCGGCGTGCCCCCGCTCACTGCGTTGAGCAATGGAAGCAGCTTATTCAAATCCGTATTTAGGGCGTTGATCGTCGTCGCATTATAGGCGTTCGCCTGGGCGCGAAGGACGGTCGTGTCGCCGCCCCTTTCGGTGACGTAGGCGCCGTATTGCTGAAGGGCGCGGAACACCTCCTGGCCGAGCGGCGAAAGGCCGGAGGGCATCGCCGTTCCGGGCGGAATGCCCAGAAGCTGGCCTTCCTTCACGATGCCGGTGGAACTGTAGCCGTCGCTGGCAATGGCCGGAGCGACGTAGCCCGGCAGCAAGATGTTGTTTGCGACGGCGAGCTCCAGGGCATGATTAATCGTGCCCGTGTCCGTCTGCGCCTGGACCAGGAGCCCGCCGAGCTCGCTGTTGCCGGCGGCCCCGACGCCTGCGCCCACGCCGTTGTAGCCCCAACCGGTGCCCGTGAACACGTTCGCCTCGCCATACGCCTGGGCGGTCGCGGTCGTGTCGCTCGTGCGGCTGAATCGCCAGAAATTATAGGCGATGTCGCCGTCGATGACGATGATCGGGGCGTCGGGATTCGGGTCTGTCCCATATCCCCCGCCGGGCTGGCCGGTCGCCCCGGCCGGAACATGGACGCTGACCGTCCCGCCGGGCCACCCCCAGCTGGCGGGAACAGACACCTGCACGACCGGGTCCGACGACGAGGCGACGTAGACTGGAAACCCGGTTTGGCTCCAGGTCACGCCGTAGTTCGATCCGGTCGAGGTGGGCCAGTTAAGCGGAGTATAGTTTGCTCCGGTGTTGACCTGCTTGTTCCAAAGCGAGTCCGACGAAAACGGAGCAGATGACAAGTTGAACGACATGCGTACCCTTTCGTACTGTCTGTTTAGAGAGGGGTTTCTCTTTGACGTTGACAACGGAATTCCACTGCCGCGCATCGCGAAGGCGCGCGACATACCACGTGCTCTCAACCTCAGGCCGCGAGCGGATTCCAACGCATCGCAGTCTCGGGACCGCGAGCGGATTCCAAAGCAGTGGGATTTTGAATGTGCCCCCCCGACTGCTGGGTCGGTTGGTTAATGAGCAAAAATGGCGAAAAAACTTTCAAAGTGTGATTTATACTCAAGTATGTAGCGCCCACTTAGCCTATATCGCGCCACGTATTGAATCATTTGGTTCAAGTTACGCGCACTCGATCTTTCTGTCAGCTTGTCTCACCGTCGGAGAGGTACAGCTGGATTCGACGCCAGGGCGGGAACGTCGCGCAGACGAGCACATCAGTCTTGGGCGGTGGCGGCTGGCGCATCTTCCTGGGCGATCGGTGGCGATGGAAGCGGAGACGACGCGCCGTCAGCTCTCGCCCGCATGCGCCAGCGCGTTGCGCATGAAGTGCACGTGGCAACGCTGCGCCAATAAACATGCGTTGCGCCTCGATAAGTCATCCACGCATGGAGCGTCTCAATGAGATCTGCGCAGCGCAATGCAATTTACGATCGCATTAAAAGACGCCGACAAGGATTGAAAGAGGTAGACCAAAAGAGGTACCGCCCCCAGACGCGTAGACAAAAACATCTGACAGCGCGGACAAAATCCACGTCATCGTTCTCTGGCGGGGGGCTGGCAGTTACCTGGTCCGGATCGAAACCGCATTTTCAATGAAAGGCTTTCTTGCCGGTACGCGCACGGAAGTCGCAACGATTGACACGCGAGGGTCTGGCCGCTGGCGCGCACCCCGTGCAGATCGGTCTTGCCGCGGCCGGGAGCTGAGATCCGGACATTGCGATCCAGGGGGCTGGCCCGTGGTACACTCTCGGCGACCTCGCGATCGAGCAGTTTACCCGCTCCACCGCATGGAGGCTAATTGCTTCCGCTCTCGGGGAGGATCCGCATCGGCACCGCGCCAGCGTCGCATGGGCGGCGAGGAGGGAACGCTTTTCGAGCCCACACTGAAATGCGCCGTAGGCACGCTCCCTGCCGTAGTTCCGCATGCGCTCGCGCCCGGCCTCGTCCTCAAGCGCCACGATTCCTTCGCCGAACGCGGGGACGCCTGCTGTTATAGAAGTCGAGATATCGGCCGATCGAGCTGCGCGCCTCGCTGACGCTGTCATAGGCCCGCAGCTGCGCCTCCTCGTATTTGATGCTGCGCCAGAGCCGTTCGACAGACACGTTGTCCCGCCATGCGCCCTTGCCGTCCATGCTGATTGCGATGCCGTTGTAGGCGAGCACGCCGGTAAGCCTGTCCGGTGACCTGCGAGCCCTGATCCGTGTTGAAGATGTCCGGCTTGCCGTGACGAGCCAAGGCATCCTCCAGCGTCTCGACGCAGAAGGCTGCTTCCATGGTGATCGACAGCCGCCACGACAGAACACGACGTGTTGCCTAGTCCAGGACCACGGCGAGATAGACGAAGCCACTCGCCATCGGGACGTAGGTGATGTCCATCGCCCAGACCTGGCTCGGTCGCGTGATCGTATCTCGTCGGCTATGTGGGAGTGATTGCCGAGCGGGACGGTGTAGACTTGGTGGTCGGGGCAATGGACATCGTCGATATCGCCTGCCTGATCATCGGCGACGGGCCGGAAGCAGCTCGGCTCTGGACGCTCACAGGCGGACTCGGGATCGCCGACAAGCGCGCGGGTACTCCCACCTGTGTACCCCAAAGGAGCCTAGATCATAATCCGTGTTCTTCAGCAGCACGCGCGCTAAAATCGATTATCTCGACTGAACGCACGACGAGGGTCTCCTTCCACTGAGCTGATCGTAGCAAATTCGAAAAAGAGCGTGACCTAAGCGGATCATGTCTCGTACCGAGGATGCGGAAATTCAGACCGCGAAAGGCGACCCGTCGTTCGCCGTCGTCGGTTGCGGCCACTGGGGAACGAAATCCGCGTCACCTGCGATATACACGAAGGAGCAAGCTGGATGGTGGTTCTGCATGTTACGGGGGTATACCCTACTGAACAGAATCCGTCCTTGGGCGTTTTCATCTGCACTCAAGTGGAGTCGCTGGCGAGGCTTGGGATTGATGTTGATGTTTGCCTGCTCAAGGGCACAGGCCTTGCCAAATATATTAAGGGCATTGCTGAAGTACGGAAGGCTTTGCGTTCGAGGCAGTACGATATCGTTCATGCGCACTATATGTACTCAGGCTGGACTGCCAGATTCGCTACTATTCTGCCACTCGTTGTGTCTTTTATGGGAAACGACGTATATGGAGATTGCAACGAGTGGGGAGAATATCGATTCTCTAATCGAGTGTTGCACGGACTATTCTCCCGTTTATTGTCGTACACGACGGCTCACAATATTGCGAAGAGTGCCGGTCTTGCAAAATATCTTCGCGCCAAAACATCGTCCGTCATTTCCAATGGGGTGGATCTTGATGTCTTCCATCCCAGAACGGTCGCTAAGCGCGAAGTGGGTCTGAAGGAAGACGAGCAGCACGTCCTATTTGCAGGCAGGCCGACAGCAGGGGGTTATAAGAGGTACCCGCTCGCCGAAGCCGCTTTTGAGTTGGTTAGAAAATCCAATCCATCTGCCCAATTGGTCACACTTGATAGGAGGCCTCAACAAGACGTAGCGCGCTTCCTGAACGCCGTTGATTGTTTGCTCCTTACGTCCGCTCATGAGGGTTCTCCGAACATTGTCAAGGAGGCTCTTGCCTGCAATCTACCGATAGTTTCCGTCGATGTTGGCGACGTGGCCGAGCGAATTAGAGAGTTCGAAGGATGTTACATCGTACCTGACGAACCGACCTTTATCGCGGAAGCTGTAGAGAAGGTACTGGTCCGTGGAAAGCGTCTTTCCGGCTGTCATGCCGCGGTCGACGAACTTTCGCTCGCAAAGGTCGCAAGGCGAATACGATCCGTGTACGAGCGGGTTCTTTCGTGAAGCTGCAGGAGGAGAGAGATTGGCGCGGGGATGACGATCGTTGATGAACAGCAAGCCGTTGCGGGCGAACTACTTCACCGCCGATGGTCACGTCGGCGCCAGGATTGAAACCTTGGGAAACCCTCGAATGAAAGGTGTTAGCGAACATCTTCGCGTATCCATCTGGCGAAGCTTCACAAGTTCTCATCCGATAATGGCGCCCAGCGCGATCCACGTAGGGCGCGCCGGTGGGGCCAGTCGGGAGATGGTCCGCGCGCTCTGCCTGCGGGTGCGCGACGAGAAGACGCTTCGAACTCCACTGAAAGGACTCCACCATGTGCGGCATCTGCGGGCAGTTTAACTTCCGCAGCGGTGCGCCTGTCAGCGCTTCCACCATCGAAGCGATGATGGGCACGATCATCCACCGCGGACCCGACGACGCCGGCCAGCATTTGGACGGGAATCTCGGCCTGGGTTTCCGTCGGCTGGCGATCATCGATCTGTCACCCGCCGGCCACCAACCGATGTCCGACCAAGCCCAGACGGTGTGGGTGGTCTTCAACGGGGAGATCTACAACTATCAGCAGCTCCGGCAGGAGTTGCAAAGGCACGGCCACGTGTTTCGTTCCAACTGCGACACCGAGGTGATCGTACATGGCTACAAGCAATGGGGTGACGCCGTGCTGAACCGCTTCAACGGCATGTTCGGCCTCGCCATCTGGGACGTGAAAAAGCGCCGGCTGCTGCTGGCGCGCGATCCGATGGGCATCAAGCCGGTCTACTACGCAATCTGCAACGGATCGCTCGCTTTTGGTTCCGAGATCCGGCCGGTCTGCGTTGCTCTCGGCGAGCCGCCGGGCGTTGATCCCGAAGCCGTTGCTCTTTTTCTGCGCTATCGCTACACGCCAGCCCCGCGCACGATGTTCAAGGGCATCCAGAAGCTCGCCGCGGGTGAAAAACTCGTTGTCGAAAACGGCCACGTGCACGTCTCGCGCTACTACCAGTTCTCCCCGGTGCCATTCGCCCCGCAGCCGCGCCCGGAGGAGGCGGCGGAAAAATTGATCGAGCTCTACAAGGCGGCCATCAAGCGGCATCTTATCAGCGACGTTCCGGTCGGCCTGCTGCTCAGCGGCGGCCTGGATTCGGGCCTGCTACTCGCGCTGATGAGCTTCTATGGCCGCGATTGGCACTCGTTCAGCGTCGGGTATGGATCGTCGTTCGCCGATGATGAGCTCGAGGATGCCGCCGAAACGGCTCGGACCTACGGGGCCAGGCACCACGCGGTTCACCTCACCCGGGAAACGTTTGAAGATGTCCTGCCCCGCGTCGTGAACGTCCTCGAGGAACCGGTCGCCGCGTCGTCGATCGTGCCCATGTACTTCGTCTGCCAGCGGGCCCGTGAAAAGGTGAAGGTGGCGCTCATCGGCCAGGGGCCGGACGAGCTGTTCGGCGGATACACTCGACACCTCGGCGTGCACTATGGCGCCGCCTGGCGCGCGCTGCCCGGCTGGTTGCGGACAACCAGTGCCGCACTCGCGCGCGCCCTCCCGCGGAACGATACGATCAAGCGTGGCCTTTACTCGCTGCACGAGTCCGACCGGCTTCGTCGTTTCCAGCAGGTATTCTCCCTGGTTTCAGACAACGCAATGCGGGGGCTTTTTCGCCCCGAGCTGATCGCTGACGGGGAAGCCACCGTGGCGGCCCGCTGCTGGGAGGAATTCCGGCCAGCCTTCGAAAACCTGGACGACCTGAACGCCTTTCAGTTACTCGAGCTGCGCTCGTCGCTGCCGGACGAGTTGCTCATGTATGGCGACAAGCTATCCATGGCGCACGCCCTCGAGGTTCGTGTACCCTATCTCGATCGCGAAGTGGTCGAGCACGTCCAGCAATTGGGCACGTCCTTCAAGGTGCGTCATGGCGTTCGCAAGTGGCTTCACCGCGAAGTGAGCAAGCGGCTGGTGTCGTCGGAAATCATCCATCGCAAGAAGCGCGCATTTGCGGGGAATGTGGTCGATGGCTGGTTCCGCCAATCACTCGACGGACGGATCCGGCAATACCTGACCGATCCGCAGTCACAGGTCTACCAGTTCCTGGAGCCGGCTGCGGTGAAGTCCATGCTGGGTGACCACGCCGCAGGCCGGGCCGACCGCCACAAGATGCTGTTTAGTGTAGTGGTGCTGGAGCAATGGCTTCGCATCGCCAAACAGCGAACGCGACGTCCACATCTTGTGCATTAAAGCGGGTTGCTAGATGGCGATCCGGTGCAGCATTCTGCGCTTGCCCTATGCGCCCGAGCTCAACCCGATCGAAAACGTCTGTCGCCATCCCCCGTCTTCGATGATTACGAGAACATCGCCGGCAAAACGTGTGAAGCTTGGAACTTCTTTGCCACCGATCCATCCCGTATCGCTTTCAATGAACTGCATCCTGTTCTGACCGGACACCGGCGTTAGCCGGAGGAGCTAGGCATGGTCCTAGGCATACGCCTATGTCCGGGGAGTTTTCGAAGGTGGAAGTCATCACCGGTGTTGCCCGCCGGCGGCGGTTCACAACGGAGCAGAAGCTCTCGGTCGTCAATGAGACGCTGCAACCGGGCATGTCGATCAGCTATGTTACCCACCGTCATGGGCCCTGCGAATGATATACCACGCGTCGCGCATATCTTGCCCGGAGGTCATGGTGCACGGCCGGATCGACCTCGCGACTTCTCGTCCCGAGCGGACACCTCAAAGAAATGCCTGCGCGCTTGAACATCACGGCTGACGACTGCGGCCGCAACGCACCGTGCCGTCCGCTCGCATGAGAACCGAGAGGGGTAACCCCGAAGGGTCCGCATATGGAGGGCGAGTCTTGGATATCCTACGTTCGTCCATCCGACGGCAGGTGTCCTGCCTACGCATGGGAATTGCTATCTTTCGCAGGACTTGAGCGCGTGACCAAATCATCCCCAGCTGTCAGCGATCAGAAATGCGGCAATGCCGTGCTTTGCCGTGGTCATCGTCTCGGTCATGCCGGGTCCGGAATGCAGTCCGGCTTGCACCATTGCCAGTTGTGCATTGTGATCCGTGGGGCGACGCGCATCGGTACCATTTCCTCATGGTTTGAGCCGCTCATGGAGAATTGATGAAAATCGCTATTCTCGTCGGAACTCGCCCGGAAATCATAAAAATGGCGCCCGTCATTCGCGAATGCCAGCACCGGAAGCTCGACTACTTCATCGTTCATTCGAAACAGCATTACTCCGAGAAGCTCGACGGGATCTTCTTCGCGGAACTCAATCTTCCCGCGCCGAAATACAATTTGAACGTCGGCTCCGGTGGTCATGCGAACCAAACAGGCCGGATACTGGTGGAGATCGAGCCGATTCTCATATCGGAGCAACCCGACGTATTGCTCGTCCAGGGAGACACAAATACAGTGGTCGCGGGCGCCCTCGCGGCACATAAGCTCCATATCAAGGTCGGACACATCGAGGCTGGATTGCGCTCGTTCGACCAAACCATGCCCGAAGAAAGCAACCGGATCATCGCCGATCATGTCTCTGACTATTTGTTCGCGGTCACCGACGTTCAGGTCGGTCACCTGAAGAAAGAGGGTTTGCCGGAGTCGAAGATCTTCAAAGTGGGTAATACGATTGTCGACGCTCTACTCTCCAATCGCGTTCAAGCGGAGGAACACAGCCAAATTCTCTCTGAACTGAAATTGCAAAAAAAGGGATATTACCTTCTCACCTGCCACCGGGCCGCGAACGTGGATGATCCCGATGCGCTGAACGAAATCATCCGGCTGATCAGGCAAATCCCCGGAGATGTCTGCTGGCCGATTCACTACCGCACGCAGAAAGTGCTCAAGGAAAGCGGAATCCGACTACCGCCAAATCTCACCTGGACCGAACCCGTCGGCTATTTGGATTTCCTGAATTTGCTTTCGAATTGCGCGGCCGTTATCACCGATTCCGGCGGCGTTCAGGAAGAGGCCTGTATCCTCGGCGTACCTTGCGTGACGATTCGCGATCGCACGGAGCGTCCCGAAACCGTGGACGTTGGCGCCAACGTCCTGGTGCACCGAAACCCTGAAGCGATGCTCGCGGCCCTCAATCGCCCGATCAAACTCTGGACCAACCCGTTTGGTGACGGTCACACCGCAGAGAGGATCCTCGACATCATCATGGGCCAACGTGTGCAGCCGGCTCTGCAAACGCATGATACAGTCTGCGTCGTAGGCTTGGGCTATATGGGGCTTCCGACTTCGCTCTTGCTTGCGAGTTCGGGTGTTCGGGTCACCGGCGTTGATGTGAGCAAGAAGAAAGTCGATGACATCAATAGCGGCCACTGCCCGTTTGAGGAACACGGCATTCCGGAATTGTTGCTCAAGGCTCTCAAGAGTGGAAACTTCGTAGCCGGAACCAGCCCCGTAGCGGCGGACGTCTTCGTCGTGGCCGTACCGACTCCGCACGAAAGCAAGAGATGCGACTTGTCGTTTGTCGTATCAGCGGTCCACAGCTTGCTTCCGGTCATGAAGGACGGAAATCTGCTGATCATCGAGTCAACGATCAAACCGAGAACCTGCGAGGACGTCATTCTTTCAATCCTTCGATCGAAGAAGCTGACGGTGGAAGTCGCGCATTGCCCGGAGCGCGCCATTCCCGGCAATACCTTGCATGAGATCGTGCACAATGATCGCATCATTGGCGCCACGTCGCCGGAAGCGGCACAAAGAGCGGCGCACCTTTATTCGAGCTTCACGAAGGGCACGATGCACACGACGAGCCTTTTGACCGCAGAGTGCGTGAAGCTGATGGAAAACACTTTTCGCGACGTGAATATCGCCCTGGCGAACGAGTTTTCGCTGATTTCCGACAAATTCAAGTTCGACATTTCGGCTGCGATCGAGCTTGCGAACAGGCATCCTCGCGTTAACATCTTGCAACCGGGTATCGGCGTCGGCGGTCACTGCATCGCGATCGATCCGTGGTTTTTGACCGAGGACATCGATGATCTCAATGTCATTAGAGCGGCGCGCGAATTGAATGATCAGATGCCAAACCACACCGTCGAGCGAATTCAACGGAAAATCAGTTCGTCCGCAAGGAAACTCGGACTGTTGGGAGTGAGTTACAAGCCGGACGTCGACGATGCTCGAGAAACCCCAGCTTTGCAAGTCGCAACCCTTCTCTCCAAACGGTACGAAATCCGCTGCCACGACCCCTTCGTGAAAGCTTGGGAGCTCGAGCTGTTCCCCCTCGAAGAGGTTGATGGATGGGCCGACGTTTTGGTGGTTCTTTCGAACCACAAGATCTACGGATCCAAGCAGTTTCGCTCCCCACTGCTTTCGTTCGAAGATTTGATCAACGCCGAAGCTGGAGTTCAGGCACCATCGCACTGAAGCTCTCCAACGTAGTGCCGCGATCATCGGAGAGCCTTCCAGACTGGAGCAAGCTCCCACGCCTGTGCTGCGCGATAATGATCCTCCAGTGGAAATGGTGCGGCAGAACTAGCTCGGATGGTCCGTGCTGGATCGCTGTGCCAAGCTTGAGCGGTTGCTTAAGCTTGCGAATGATGCGCGCTTCGGTCGATCCTCGGAAAAGTTTGACGCAAATCAGCTACGGCTGGCTTTGGAGGACCTGGATGGGGCCGTCGCGGTACGCTCGCCTTCTGCTGGTCGCATCTGCGGCGCCAGTTCGTGAAGATCGAGCGCGAAGCCGCGCCGGCACCGGCTTCGGTCGCCCGCGAAGCTCTCGAGCACATCGCGCAGCTCTACGCCGTCGAAAAGGTGCTGCGCGGCCGATCTGCTGCGGAACGAAGCGCTGGCCGGCAGGCGCATGCCCGGCCTCTGGCCGCCGCTTTGAAGCGATGGGTCGAAGCACAGCTCGGCTACCCGGGTCCTTTTGACGCTCCAGGCGGCGTTCGGCAGGACGGATAGCCACCTCTTCGAGTTCCACGCTGGCGAGATGCATTGGAGCATCCCTGATCCTGATGATAACTTTGGCCACCAGCCCATCGATGCTCGCAAGGCCAGATATCGTTCGCGAGACCGGCGCCAAGACGATCCATTACCTCTATGACTTCGGAGATAGCTGGGATCATGTGATCAGGCTCGAAAAATGGTTCGAGATCACGCCGACGGACGGTCTCCCGCTTTTTTTCGAGGTCGCTGGCCGCTGCCCTCCTGGAAGACGTCGGCGGTGCGCACGGCTATGCGGACTACCTCGAAGCTATTGGCGATCCCACCCATCCGGAGCATCAAAATATGCGTATCTGGGGCCCAGAGCGGTTCGATCCGACCGTCATCGATCGGCAGGCGCTCGACGCCACCGTAAACGCATTGTCGGAAAGGTGGAAGCCGCGTCGGCACAAGCTGCGATCAAAACAAACGTCAAGCGCCAATTGAAGGGGCCCCAGAGCTACGAACAGTCGGACGACAAGCCTTTCGGCCGCAGTATTGAGCACGTCGAACAGATGGCGCTCGGTCGCCACTGGGTTACATGGCGCGCGTGCCCCTCTTATCCGCCAACCCGCGATAAAGGCAGAGATACGCGTTAGTCATCGCATCGAGCGAGAACGCTGTTTCAATACGCCGACGCCCCTTTATACCGAAATCATGGGCAAGCTCAACGTTGTTAAGCAGTTTGAGCACACGATCCGTCAACGCTCCAGCGTCGTGGCTCGGCACAAGAAACCCTGTCCGCCCCTCCAGGACCAATTCAGGAGTGCCCCCATCGTTTGTTGCTACGATTGGTTTACCCAGTGCCATGCATTCGGTAATCGCGTTGGAAATACCCTCCCCATGTACGCGGCTGTTGGTAGCGAGAACTCCCACAGTGAACAGATTAGCGATACTTTCTACATCTTCCCGCCGTCCCAGAAATTTTATGCGCGACGAATGTTCTGGTGGGACGCTATTGCGCACTTGGCACAACTTTTCACCGTCGCCGACAGCCACAAAAGTAACATCGTCCCTAAGATGGCAAATGCGGCATGCCATTTCGACAAAGATTGCATAATCTTTATTAGGCGTGAAGTTAGCAACCATCCCGACAATGTGGGGGGTCGTGATTCCCAAAATGCTGCGAAGCTCCGCCTCGTCCGTTAAGTTGAAGACTCTTTCAGGATTGAACCCGTTGTAGATACATACACCTTTGCGCTCGGGAATATGGTAGGCAGCTAGGCCCGCGCGCGAATTAGCGACAACAATGTCCGAAAATGGAATAGTCAGCTTGCCCCTTGAATAGTTTTTATTCCACAGCGTCATATGCGGCGGCGCGTCTCGCACAAAGCCGTTCACGAAAGCTGTGCCGCACAGTTTCGCAACCGGAGCTGCATAAAGAGAGCACATCGAGCCCCAAGAGTGAATGATATCTATTTTCAAGCCAGAGACCAGCTCGTACAAACTCTTGAAGAGGCGCAGATCTCTCTTGCCTCTTCGAAGGAGCTGAATAATTTGCGCGTATTCATGGTCAATTTCGTAACGAACTTCGTCCTCGTCCGTAACCGCGACGAATGACTTTATGTCACGGTGAGGGGAAAGCCCCCTCAACAGTTCGACGATTTGTCGTTCTTTCCCTCCCCGGCATAGAGACTCCGTAAAGTGTAATATACGCATGTCAGCGCTCTCCCGGGGGTTCAGTCCAAATCGCAACGAGGCGTTCAGCGCAAATTTCGATGGCTAACCGGGTTCTATGTTGAGTCCTCCCATTTCCTCCCAAGCGCTGTCTCAATTCGGGATCGTCAATGAGGCGCCTCAATGCAGAAGCAAGTCTCTCGACATCACCGGGCTCGACGATCAGTCTAGTTCTCTCGTACTCAATCAGCTCTGGAAGTGCCCCCACTGGGGTACAAACGACGGTCGCGCCGTGAGCCAACGCCTCAATCACCGTCATCCGAAGATTTTCGCTGGAGCACCAAAATATTGTCCGCTCGCATCTGCGCCGCTCGATCGGGATCTCGGGAGTCGAAGGTAGTCTCGACAAGATACGTAGGGCCGACAAGCTTGGCCTCGAGCGGTCCAAGGCATAGCGCGCGGCGCTAACTTCCGTCGCTGGTTTACTCCAGCCGAACAGCCGGGATATCGTGCCGCTACCTTGCCCGGTCGCAAATTCCGGGTCTTGAGCAAGGCCGAGCGTCTCGATCACGGCGCTAGCGATGCTCTCGGACTTTATGATTTCGATCTGGCTTTCCAGGACCGTTGACACCGCCGCAGCGTCCAGAAGGGTCGCGTTCGAGTTTACGATAAGTAGTGCCTTGGCGATGAACGTCGGTACGGCGATGACGAGGTAAAGCGTAGCAACGCCGAGCGCCGCGAAACATGTCAGCGATACGATCGGTAGATGTCGTCGTATGAAGGCCAGCACGGCCAGCACTTCTGGCAGCGACACGACCGGCCCTGGACGAAATTCAGGCGGCCCATTGCCGCGATTTATCCAACTATCGGTCCTGTTGTTCTGCAACAGTGGTGTCTCAATCATCAACGCGACGATACCTGACCTCAGCTCGGGTCAATAGCTCCACTTCGGAGGTACCACATTTGGAAGCGCGGGCCTTCCAACCTCTACTTCCGCGCCGCCGACTTCGCGAGTGCGGGCGGCTAGATTGCCAATCGAACCGAAGCGGAACATCTTAAGCGGTTCGCGCGCTCGAACCATGAAATGGAAGGCTCTGGCCATGAACGTGCAGGAAGTCCCGTTCCGCAATTTCGCTCCGGCCACCAAGAAGGATGAAAGCAATTGAGCCTCAAGAAAGAAGCCTTCTACCTACTGCGCCGGGCGACCTCTAGGTCGATGCGTCAGGATCTCAAGTCGCGGCTCTGGCGGCTACGCCTAAAATGCGCCCCCCTGATCCGAGTCTGGAACGGAACCTTCTCGACTGCCGAGCTTGAGCTCGAGATTCGCCGGCATCTGCCGGACGATTTCGATATTCTGATGGTACATTGTTCTTACAATAGCCTGATCCCAATGTATCGCGACGATCCCGGCAAACTGCTCAAGGCCTTACTGCGCATCACAGGGCCCGATCGAACGTTGGCCATGCCAGCCTTCTTTTTTGGCACTCCTGAGAAGTACCATCTCGACTACTATCGCGCCAATCCACTGTTCAACGTGCGGCGCACGCCGTCCCAGATGGGAATTGCGAGCGAGCTATTTCGTCACTTGAGCGTCGTCTTGCGCAGCCTCCACCCGACCCACAGCGTCTGCGCGTTGGGGCCTCTTGCCGAAGAACTTACCCGTAGCCATCACCTGAGCTCCGCAGAGTGTGGGCCACTGTCACCGTTCGGGGTGATGGCGCGATATAAGACAGTGATTCTTGGCGTCGGCACCGAGTATTATCGTAGCCTCACGCAGGTTCACGCCATCGAGGACCACATGGGTCCCGACTTCCCCATCCCGCGCGAATGCGAGGAACCCATCCGCGTTACCCTGATCGACGGTGCCGGCCGGCATATTCCATACGTGATGTCGCCGCCTCTCTCGCGCAAGTTCGTGCTCAGGATCGAGCGACTGACCGGATTCCTTCCCCCGGGCGCTCTAACGGTTTGGAAATACAAGGGTGTTCGGCTCTACTGCGTTGAGGCCTCGGAGATTAACCGCGCGCTCGGAGCCGCTGCCGCGTCCGGTAAAACG
Organism: Bradyrhizobium sp. CCBAU 11361; assembly: GCF_028128935.1. NCBI lineage: Bacteria > Pseudomonadati > Pseudomonadota > Alphaproteobacteria > Hyphomicrobiales > Nitrobacteraceae > Bradyrhizobium > Bradyrhizobium sp. CCBAU 11361. The sequence continues at coordinate 144,690 of NZ_LBJZ01000193.1, read as the reverse complement.
CTATATATCGCGGCCTAAGCGTCCTCGCGACAAAGCGCGCCTTTTCTGTATTGCGAGCAGGGACAACCGAAACGATGCTGACTCATTTCGCCGCCGAGAGCGTTCGCGACTTCTTCCGCATTAAGTTCCCAGGCCAAAAAACGTCGGAACGACGGACGGATGATCGACGTAACCTTGAGGCGGCGGTCACCTTTATCACGCGATCCATAGAGCAAGGGAAAGGGTGCGCGTCCTCGAAGGGGTATAAGGTTGGCAAAGGATGGCTGCCTCCGTATCGAGAGACCACCGGGTACATCATACCGACGCTCCTCGATTTGGCTGATCACCTCAAGCGACCCGATTTGGCCTTGACCGCGGAGCGCCTGGGCGAATGGCTCTCAGAACAGCAAGAACCGAGTGGCGGCTTTGTCGAGCGCGATCTCCACGAAGACGCAAAGCCGATCGCCTTCAACACCGGCCAAATCCTTCACGGATTCAACTCGCTGATTTTACGCCGTGGACGGCAGGATCTCGTCCCCCACGCGCGGCGGGCGGGTGACTTCCTCGTCTCATCTGCTGACGAAACGGGATCCTTCGTGCGCAACGAGCATTACGACATGGTGCACTCGTACAACGTCAGAAGCGCCTGGGCGCTGCTGACCTTAGGTAGGCTGCTCGGAGAAACGAAGTATGAAAATGTTGCGCTCGCCAATGCCGACTGGACGGTGGCGCAACAGGTAGCCAATGGTTTCTTCCTCAACAACGTCTTCCAGCCAGGCTGGAATGCCAACACACATAGCATCGCCTATGTGCTGCAAGGGTTAATCGAGATCCACTGCATTTCGGGACGCGCGTCCTACCTCGCTGCCGTTCGCCGTGCAGCCGAGCGCATCGTTTCGGTCTATGGCACCAAGGGCTGCCTGGCTTCCGAGATCGGCGAAAATTGGGAGTTTCTCGCGAGGCATTTGTGCCTCACAGGGTACGCGCAATTGGCGATCGTCTTCTTCAGGCTCTATGGCCTGGATGGTGACAAGCGATTTCTCAACGTAGGACTCAATCTGCTCGACGACGTTGCTGCGACGCAGAACGTGATGTCGCCGGCGAAACCCTACTATGGCGGAATCAAGGGCTCGTTCCCCATCTACGGCCGCTATGCCCCTCTGCAATATCCGAACTGGGCAACCAAATTCTTCATCGATGCACTGCTCGCGAAGCAAAGAGCGCTGACTGGTCCTACTGGTCGGCCGCCTCAACTGTCAGCTAGTTAGCTCGCCGGAAACAGCACCCGATCGCGTGCACTGATCCTTCAGATGTTGGCGGTCCGATTATATCAACACACGATCCGCACTTGCAGCTCGGATCGAAGACTCCGTCTGCATGGTTTGCCCGGCGCGGTAAGCGTAGCTCAGCGGCCCTTTATTGGCGCTTGACGTCTAATTTTGACCGCATGGTGCGCCGACGCGGCTTCCATTTTTCCGACAAGAGGGTCACCTTGATCCGGACCGCGGTCGTGTTGAGGCTCATGCTGCCGGCCTCGGATCCTATGCATGCATCGTGTAGGTCGATGCCCAGGGGAGCAGTTCGTCCAGTCGTGCTGCAGGCCAACCATTGACGAGCTTCGCGAGAACGTCGGCAAGCCAGTGCTCGGCACTGACGCTATTGAGCCTACACGTCTCAATCAGCGAAGCCAGCAATGCCCAATTCTCCGCACCCTCGTCGCAACCAGGAGGACCATAGCAGCGCCCTTCCTTGGCTGCAGCCGTTGGGTTAAGCCAAGTTGCTGCTGTATTTTGTGACTTTCTCCGGGAGGAGCCTCACTCGGAAGGAGTGCTTACAAAGAGATGCTGTGTATCTGGCTGTGAAGGGTCACCATAAAGTGAGGCCAATCAATCGTCCTGTGCTCGCGCCTGGCCGGGGGAGCAACGTCAATGTCGTGCGCAGATGCTGCCGCCGTCGAGGAGGAGATGGGATCGGGTTGAAGAGGTTGGAAGTGCTGACACCTGCCGATGTCGTCATACTGGCTGTCGCTCATGATCACTATGTTGACGGCTGGGTGCTCATGCGGCGGTTTCTGCGCGAAGGCTTGGGCTCGTGCTCGACGTCAAAATGGAGCTCGACCGTGCGTTAAAGCCCGAGGGCATCGAATTGTGGCCGCTCTGATGCCGAAGGAAAAGATAAAAGATACTCGTCACCGGCGTCGCCGGCTTTATCGGATTTCACGTTGAAGCGCGCCTTGGGCTGCTCAAGGGTGATGCCGGGTTCACCTTTGGGAAGTTCGACCTGTCGGACCGCACGGCATCGAAATCTCTGTTCGAACAGCATCGTCCCGCCCTGGTGGTTCACCTTGCCGCACAGGCGGGCGTCCGCTACTCGGTGCAACATCCTCATGCCTATGTCGATGCCAACCTTCAAGGCTTCACGAACGTGCTGGAGGGCTGCCGCCATAGCGGCTGCAAGCATCTCGTGTTCGCGTCATCCTCATCGGTCTACGGCGCCAACACCAAATTGCCTTCTCGGTGCGCGACAATGTCGACCACCCGTCAGCCTCTATGCGGCGTCAAAAAAAGGCAACGAGCTGATGGCACATGCTTACAGCCATCTGTATCGCATCCCGGCGACTGGCCTGCGCTTCTTCACCGTCTATGGGCAGTGGGGTCGGCCCGACTGGCCATGTTCATCTTCGCCATTCTCGCGGGCGAGCCAATCAAGCTCTTCAACCACGGCAAGATGCGACGCGATTTCACGTTTATTGACGACGTGAGCCAGGCGGTCGTGCGCCTGATCGATCGCCCGCCGCAAGGGCGAGCGGATTGGGACGGCGGCCACCCCGATCCAGCGACCGGCAGCGCGCCTTGGCGCATTTACAATATCGGCAACAATCGCCCAGAAGAGCTGACGCACGTGGTATCGCTGCTGGAACAGGAGTTCGGCAGAAAAGCCGTGAAGAAGATGTTGCCCATGCAACCCGGCGACGTTAAGGCGACCTATGCCGACGTCGCCGATCCCGAACGCGCCATCGGCTTTCGGCCGCAAACTGCAATCGAGGACGGGATCGCCCAGTTTGTGAAATGGTATCGTGATTATCACAGGATCTAGGGCGGACTGCCATGAGCCGATCTTTGATCATGTGCGGCTGGGCCGGAACGCGGTGCGCAACCTTCAGGCTGCCAAGGCCTCTGGTTAACGACTTCGGAATTTTTTCTCCGCCGCGCCGGACCAACTTAATAACAGTTTGGGCCAACGTCCCTGACGGATGCCATTGATTCTGCCCTCAACAACGCGAGAGCAAATCGGGCCGAGTACACCGCCCGTTCCGCTCAAAGTGACAGACCTGACGTTTCCTTAACTTCCTCCGCGACTCTCTCGTCCCCGGAAAGGCTGAGCACAACCTCCCCTGGCCGGCGCTCGAAGAGATTCTGGCAGCTTGAGCCGTGTAGAGTAACTCCTTTATCCTCGGGTCAAGCCAGCTGACCGGTGCAACTAAGCCCAGTGGGGTTATGCAATTCGCGTCCGGTGATATTTTCTGTCCGCTCACCCCGCTGCATTTCACATTGACCGTGCTCGCTCGTGCCTCCAAGTACACGAGGGAAGGTACGAGAAGTCGGCCTACCGAAGGCGACCCGGTCGACCAGGCGACTGAGTTCGTGTCCTGCGCCAGCATTTTCAAGCATTGCTAAGGCGCTTTTTCACTCGCGCCACGAACGAGAGATATCACGGAGTGATGGACCTTCGTGAGCACGAACCCAAGCAGCACGGTCGTCATAAAAGCCGAAGACTTCGCCACGAGTCGCAGAAAAACGGATGTGTCTAGCTCATAGGAGACAATGTGAGCGGCCAGCACACCAACCGCAACCACAAGGGCGACTTTCAAGGTCTGATCCATAGGTATCAATTTGGCGATGCTGGTTCCGAGTGCCTTGGCGACCTTGATCAACGCCCACCACTCCCAAAGAACGAGACCGGCGATGCTTCCTGCAACCGCACCGGCGAGGCCGAATAACTGGAGACCAAGGATGCTCACGGCAATTGACAGCAAAAGCGATATCGCGCCGGTCGTCGCGGCCTGCCGGCCGAATCCGAACGCCCAAAGCAGGTGGCCGGCCCCGAAAACAGTTGCGATCTGCCCCAATAAATAAATTTGCATGAGCGGCACTGCCCCGAGATACTCGCGTGTATAGATCAGTTCCACAAGGTCGTCCGCGGTCGCTATCAGCCCCCCGTAGACCGGCAGCATGCATACCAGCAGCAGATACGCCTTCGATACCAGCTCGCGGGCGCCATCAAGGTTGCCCTCGCTCACCAGGGAACTGAAATTGGGCAGAACCGCATTTCCCAGAGGCTGTCGGACCAACGATGCGAAGAGAGTGACCACTGATGCAATCGAGATGAGTGCAAAGGCCGAGCTCGAGAAGTTCGCTGCCACGACCCATTGATCGGCCTGCGCGCGCAAGGCGAAAAAACCGTTGGCCATCGCAAAGGGCAGCGAATACTTCAACTGCGCGCGGGCCAACTGGCCGTCGAATCCGAGACCCCGTTCCTGCGCGGCAAACAGGCCATAGAAGACCGCTAGCCCGACCTTCAGCATGGCTAGGCCGCACATCACCACCAGAATAAACCCGACATCGCCAGATGCGACTGCCGCACCTGCCAATGCCGCTGTCCTGACTATCGCAAACCCGATCGTTGCGCAGGCCCCCCACTCCGCCTTTCCGTCCGCCGTCGGCAAGACATCAAGAATCGACGCCAATATCCAAGTGCCGACGAAAATCTGAACGAGGGGCGAGTGACGCTGGAGGCCTGCAATCGAACTCGGCAAGACCGGCATCAGCCCTAAAAGCAACAGAATGGCGAGCCCCCCAAGGGCCAAGAGACTTGCGAACGTGTTGCCCACCAGCTTTGGGCGGGTTCCGGGAGCGGCGCGCGGCAGGAAGTAGAATAGGGACTGCGGCAGGAACAGGGAAAAGAGGATCAACCCTGTCTGGGCGACCAGCCACACCAGGCGGTAGTCCCCAAACTCCTGCGCGGTCAGGTGGCGGACCAAGATGACAGGTACCCCCAACTGCAGAGCATAGTCGAGCAGCCCCGCAGCCACGAGAAATCCTGCCTTGCGGCGAACCCCCAATCTCATGCCGAGCGCGCCTCCTGTGTGCGGCCCTCTCCAGCAGACCTTCGTACTTCCAGCGTGTGGAGCAAAGGAAAGGTGCTCATGGATGCGCTGACGATCGCATCGTCCGAGGTCGTGACTGATATCGCGGGATTCCCACATCGTTCGCTGGACCTCGCTGACGTAGTTGAACCGGTCGCTGATTAAATCAGCCGCATCTTCCTGTCCTCGTCGGGCGCCAGTTTCGTGCGTGGAAGATTTCGATGATCGGAATTCGCACCCGCGCCAGCATCCTTGCCAGGTGGCTGCAGAATAGCGGATAGGAATTGACGCACACCAGCACCTCCGAATCGAAACCGCGCAGCCATTTGGACAGCCGATTCAGGCCGCGGAAATCCCACCCGCGGCGGAAATCTGCGCACCACTCCTGTGAAGCGCAGTCCGGCGTGATCTGCGCGAGCACATGCTCCGCACGCTTCAAATAAGGCAGTGCAACCCGGAATCGGCCTTTCTCAATCGAGTTGAAAAGCTGAAGCGTATGCTTCTGCGCCGCCCCCAGGGAGGTGACAAGAAAAGCTGTGGCGGTTTGCTCGACGCGCGTCATTTTTTCCTTCGGCGAACCACTTCCTCGATTGCTGCGACGTAGGGCTTCAGCACCACGTCATCGCCATGCTTCCGGTCCATATAGCTCCTGCACCGCGCGGACACCTTTCGCCATTCCGTTTCATCGGCAATCAAGCGCTCCGCAACGCAAGCCATCTCATCGATGGACCGGAGCGAGACACCCAGGCCTTCGCGACTGATAAGTCCATCAGGATCAAAAAATGATGTTACAGGAACGCCGCGACTCCAAGACTGAAGGAAGGTATTGGGAAAACCCTCCGTGTCGGAGGTATTGACGAAGACCTTGGCGCGGTCATAGAGGTCACCTACGTCGTGATAAGGCACGCGACCGCAAAACGTCAGGTTCGGCAGTCTCTTCGCGGCATACTCGATCTTGCTGTACAGATCGGAAAAACCCGGTTGTGGACCACCGACCATGTGGATATGCCGGGAAGGCATGCGACGCGCCAACTCGATCGCGAGTTCGGGCCGCTTGAAGGCACTCAGGTTGCTGACCCAAAGAATTTCCAAATCGCGCTGATCACGATCCAGCCGCCGACCCGGGGGATCCACCAGCGGGTCTGCGACCACGCTCGTCACCTTGTAATTTTCAATGAGCGCGCGTTGCTGGCCCGCGTGCTGGCAAAGGACAGTATGAGCGTGTCTCAATCCATATTTGTACAGTTGTTTGTCTCGGGTATAGCGAATCAACAGTCGTTCAGGATCGGCATCGGTGTCGTGTGCCAAGCGGTGTATGAAGCCACGTCCATGCCGGCGGCAGAACATCGCGACCAAGCCGACTTGCATGCCCGCACAACTCGTGTAGTAAACGTCCGCATCGGCCCGCATCAACGCCGCCCACGTTGCGGTCCAGCGGGGATAAACAAAACGAAGTACCGGAAGACCCGCATCCGGACGGTACGCCTTGTAGGTCGAAACGCCGTGCCAGGCTGCTGCGTCTGGCTGACCGTAATCCCCGACGACCATGGAAACCTGGTATCCGCGAGCAACGAGTGCTTTCGCGAGCAACGTCTGCTGTAACTGCGCCCCGCCACTACCATAGTGGTTGTATTCGCGGGCAAGGACGGGAAGGTTTTCGAAACCGACGAAACACACCTTCATGGCTGCGGTCGGCTTGGTGAACTTCTTAGACTGAATGCCTTTAAGTGTTGTTGCCTCGTGCTCCCCAAGCGAGTTCGCCATGGATTCTTTTCCTACCGAACCGTTCCGGGCGGCAGCCAGCTGTTCGCTCGCGGCGCCATGCCTAGGCTTTGGCGTAAAATGGCTCGGGCCAGAATGCCGGCGAACAGCGTATTGGACTTGGCATATCGCCACCACATGCGTCCCGGCTCCTGATAAACACGGTAAAGCCATTCGAGCCCGAGATGCTGCATGGGAACCGGCGCCCGCCGTACTGCGCCGGCAAGGATATCGAACGAACCACCGACACCCATGATGAATGGCACGCCGAGCGCATCGCGATGGGATGCAAGAAAGCGCTCCTTCCGCGGCGAAGGCATGCCGATAAACAGGCAGTCGGCGCGGCTAGACCGAATTTCACGGACCACGTCGGCCTCGTGCTCTCGTGTGAAGTAGCCGTCCCTGAGGCCAGCGAACGCAATCGAAGGATGCTTGTCGAGGACTCGCCGCGCGGCCTGTTGCAACACACCCGGAGTCGCTCCGAGAAAATACGGTTTGAATCCCTCCCTTTCACAGAGTGCAAGAATCTCGGTGAGCAGATCGACGCCAGTCACGCGCGACTTGACGGGCAGCCCGAGTGCCCGTGCGCCCCACACGATGCCCATGCCATCAATGCTGATCACATCGCTACGAACGACATCGGCAGCGAGCACGGGATCAAAGCGCATGCTGACGAACTTGGCGACATTGAGCGCAACATGTTGCAAACGCTGCCGGCTACGCATCGCCCTGTGTGCCAGTTCGACCGTATCGGCCATCGTCAGGACATCAATCGGGCATCCTAAAAATGACGCACGCATCGTTACCCCTCTGGCGGCCGTCATGCGGACGCAGCTAGATCCGAACACCGCACTTTTCATTCGGCGACAATAGGCTTGGAATGTGCTGAGCAAGTGCAACCAAAAGGGTTGTTACCTTGGGGCTGAGTGGCTACCCAATTATGGGTAGCTCGGCGAAGAACCGATTTTCGGTACTGCCCGTCGAGGAAGCCCGACATTACAAATTTCGACGAGGCGGCCAGGGATATTCAGTAGCGCGGCTATTGGAGCGAACCTCGTCTCAGTACGGCGAGCGTCCGGGCGAACCGCGAGAACGCAGCGCAATCGTGTTCTGTCGGACCGCAGGCGCTTTGCTTGATCGTAGCTACACCCTACGGCCCGCATGGGGCGAGGAGGAATTGATCGCCTTACGGATCTCATCATCGATACAATCGACCAACGCGGAGATCTTGGCGTCAAGGTCGAGCGACCCAGCCTTCGAGATAAAATCACGATCCTTCTGAACGCAGGCACCTCCCCGGGCCAACCAAATCGGCGGCGGTCGAAATCCGGGCAGCTTCGCATTACCCTCCTTGGTTTCCTTGATCCAGAAAGGGTGTGCCACAACTCGTTGATGCACTCGGAAAGCTGGCATGCCGCACCAACTGGACCGCTATCACAGCTGGAAGCGGAGAAATCCAGCAAACCCGCGATCGGGCTCAACGGCTCGGAATCGCCGATCGCGTGGACTTCCCGGGCTGGCTCGGCCCTTCAGAAACCGCGGCCCTGCTCCAGCAGACCGATATTCTCGCGCTCCCATCGTTTGTCGAAAGTCTGCCAATGTCGATCATCGAAGCCTACGCTTACGGTGCAGCTGTGGTCGCAACACCTGCTGGTGCTGTTCCCGAAGTCATTGCTCACGAACGCAACGGGCTCCTCGTGCCCGTGGGGGACGCTGAGGCGCTTGCCAATGCGCTTAAACGATTGCTCGAAGATGGAGCGTTGAGGCGGCGCCTGGGCGACGCCGCCCGCCGCGACCATGCGGAACGATATGAAAGCGCCTGGCGTCGATTTGGCGGAAGGCTGCACGGCGTTGAGTCTCCGAGAGACTTGTGTAACCGCCGGCCCTGGCCTCTTCTTGGACAAGCGCAATCGCGCGTACGCTTCCGGCGGCGCGATCATTGCAGCGCCGGTTCGGACGAGAATCATAACGAGCCCCCCTCCGAAGACGCCTCAGCCCATTGTCGGTCGGGCCAGGCGAGAAGGATCTTCTCACCGCTTCCGACGTGACCGCCGCGCGACCAGCGTTTGCGCTGCCGCCCGAACCCCGCTCATTTCGAGCAGCAAAGGACATTTCCGAGTCACTTGCACTGCTCACCCCAATGCGGGGGCAGCGCGAATGGCTATGCGAGCGCCGTAACGACCCGACACGGTCAGTTGACCAGTTATCGTCCCAACCCCCACTTCATTGGCAAGATGCTCTTCTCGTAAAACCGCACGCACACGGACCTCCATATGGAACTGCATCGATTGCTATCTCTTCTCTCCAGCGAACTAGCTCGCGTATTCCGAGCCACCAGGATTGCATGCGCCGCGTCAGTGCGCCGGTCAGCACGTAGATATTAATGCAGCGCTATTGCGCTCGAGGATCGGTAGCGCTACCGAAACATTGTCTCGGTACCCGTCATCGAAAGTAAGGACGGCCTAGCGACTCGATCAGTCATTTCGAGCCAGCCGATCAAGACACTCAGCAAGGCTTACAATCGTCCATCCTTCTCGTTGCAGCCACTTGAGCGAGTATCAAATAGCTCAACAGAAGCGGCGGTCATCAATTCCGTCAAACTGTGGTCCACCGCAGCGCGTGATCCGTTTGGCTCAAAGTTCGATATGTTCCAAGAAATGAATGCCACCTCGATAGACGCGAAGGCAAGCGGCGTCCTTTCGTAGGGTACTCTAACAACCGGTCCTTGTAGCTACCCCGTTGTGAGTATTGTGCCGGCCCTTCAGGCTGCCGAATACTCCAACAGTAAGTATCCACTTCGCCTTGAAAAGTTGCTATGGTCGATCCGGAGGGAGCCGCGACTATGCTGAGACAACTTCAAGATCGGATTTCTTCAAGGGCACGGAAGCGACGCGGTCAATTCCTGATGCGCGTGGTGGATCTGCCTCTCAACGCGAGAATCCTTGACTTGGGTGGAGCGACCGGGCGTCACATCCACGACGTCTTGCCGTGTCACTCGGACATCACAGTTTGCGACATCTCCGAACGAGACCTGAAAGCAGCTCGGGAGACCTATGGCTACAAGACCGTGCTGTTGCAGGAGTCCGGGAATCTGCCGTTCCACGATAAGGAATTTGATTTCTGTTTCTGCTCGTCGGTGATCGAGCACGTGACCGCGCCGAAGCACGACGTCTGGAACATCACGGGCGATGCCGCTTTTCGCTCGATCGCACGGGAACGCCAGGGGCAATTTGCCCGCGAGATCGCGCGCGTCGCAAAGCGGTTCTACGTCCAGACGCCATATCGCTACTTTTTCATCGAGAGTCACACCTGTCTTCCGGGCATCATCGTGTTGCTGCCGCGAAGGCTGCAGATTGCGCTGTTCAGATTCATCAATCGCTTCTGGTTCGCGTCAACCGATCCGGAGTGGTATCTGCTCGATTGGCGCGAAATGGCCGAAACTTTCCCTGACGCAAAGATATATCGCGAGCGCTATCTTTGCATGACCAAGTCCCTGATGGCGGTCAAGGCTTGAGGCCTAACCACGGGCAGCGGCTTCCGGCTTCTGCGGCGCGTGTTCTGTACGATAGATTCAGATAGAGCGACGATGAGAGGTTGGACAACTTTGCTCAGTCGGCCAAGAAGTGTCACTTTGGACGCGTGAGGACTGCCCCTGATCAGAGGGGAAAGGCTTTCGGATGACTCTCGAGAAAGTGGTGCTCGGTCCCAACGATCAGGTTCCGCATTCGCAACTGATCGCCTTCAGGGAGTGGTGTGAGGACCGGACTGGCCAGCACCTGCCTGATCATGCCGCGATGGACCGTTTCTCAGTGAAGGAGTTCCGCAGCTTCTGGCGCCTCTTCCTCGAGTGGTGCGACTTGCCCCGGGAGGGTGCGGTCGAGCCGGTCTGTGTCGGCGATGCTTGCGAGACCGCCCGCTTCTTCCCGGATCTCCGCCTCAACTACGCCGAGTGCCTCCTCGCTGGCGGTCCCGACCAGCCGGTCCTGACGGCCTGCCACGCCGGTGGCAGCCGCGACCGGTTCACGCGTGGCACACTGCGCGTCGCGGTCGCCCGGCTGGCGACATCGCTGCAGCGGCTGGGCGTGCGCCGTGGCGACCATGTCGTGGCGATCGCACGCAACAATGCCGAAACGGTCATTGCCGCCCTGGCCACCGCTGCCCTTGGCGCGACCTTCGCCAGCTGCGCGCCGGACATGGGCGTTCCCGCTATCCTCGCACGCTTCGCCCCTCTCGAGCCCGTGGTGCTGCTCTGTTGTCTCCGGGCAGAGCCGTGGGACCTGGGCGTCCCCGTCGCCGCGCGCGTCGCCGGAGCGGCAGCCGGCCTGCCGGGCCTCGCCGCGATCGTCTCGCTGGACAACGGCTCGCTTCCCGGCGGCGAGAGGACGGTGCCCCTGCACAGGCTCGCTGATCTGCTCCGCGATTCCGTTGGTGGCGAGGACCGGCCGGGCTGGCTGCGCCACCCGTTCAACCAGCCCCTGTTCACGATGTTCTCCTCCGGCACCACGGGCCCGCCGAAATGCATCCAGCACGGTGCCGGCGGCACCCTGCTGGAGCATGTGAAGGAGCACCGACTGCACTGCGATCTCGCCCCCCGCGACAAACTGTTCTTCCAGACCTCCTGCGGCTGGATGATGTGGAACTGGCAGCTCTCCGCGCTCGCCTCCGGCGTGGAGCTCGTTCTCTACGATGGACCGCTCGAAGGGCCGGAGACCTTCTGGCGGATCGTTGCCGAGGAACGCGTGACCGTCTTTGGCACCAACCCTGCCTATCTAGACTTTTGCGAGAAGGCAGACTTGTCCCCCGGACGGGTGTTCGACCTTTCCGACCTGCGGGCTGTGCTCTCCACCGGCTCCATCCTGTATCCCCGCCAGTACGACTGGCTCGGCGGTCAGGTAAAAGCGACGATGCCGCTACAGTCGATCTCGGGTGGCACCGACATTATCGGCTGCTTTGTTCTGGGCAATCCGAACCTGCCGGTCCATCGCGGCGAGGCGCAGTGCCGCAGCCTCGGCCTCGATGTCCGCTCGCTGCTGCCGCCCGACGATCCGCAGGCGCGGGTCGGCGAGCTAGTATGCGCCAACCCGTTCCCCTCGCGCCCCCTTGGCTTTCACGGTGACGCCGACGGCACGCGCTTCCATGCCGCCTATTTCGCCCAGAACCCCGGCTTCTGGACGCATGGCGATCTGATCGAGGCGACGCCCCATGGCGGTTGGCGGCTGCATGGCCGTTCCGATGGGGTTCTCAATGTGCGCGGCATCCGCATCGGCACCGCGGAGATCTACCGCATTCTCGCTGACATCGAGGAGATCCGCGAGGCAATGGCGGTCGAGCAGCAGGCCGAGGAGGAGGCGGGCGGCTCGCGCATGGTTCTGCTGGTCGTGCTGCGCGAAGGCCTGGTGCTCGACAACATGCTGGCGAAGCACATCCGCTCGGAGCTTGCGCGCTGCGGCTCTCCTGCCTTCGTGCCGGCGCGCATCGCACAGGTCGCGGCACTTCCCGTGACCTTTAGCGGCAAGCGGTCCGAGGCGGCTGCGCGGGATGCGGTGAATGGCCGCCCTGTACGGAACCGTGATGCCCTGCAGAACCCCGAATGCCTCGAAACGATTGCCAAGCATCCGGCTGTCCTCGCGCCTGCAGCCGTCCGGGTATCGCGAGCGCCGGCGCCAGACCATGGGGCGATCCCGGATGGTGACCGGCTGCGGCAGGACCTGCAGGCGATCTGCGAGCACGTGCTGGGCGTCTCGCCCATCGGCTGGTCCGATAATCTTCTTGGCCTCGGCGCGGACTCGCTGGCAGCGGTGAACCTGCTGCTCGAGATCGAGGGCTATGCTGGGCGTCCCATGCCCCTTTCGGCTTTTCTGTCGGCGCCGTCGGTCGAAGGCTTGGCCGCGGTACTGCCTATCGGCGCTGAGGCAATGGCGGCGCAGCATTCTGGTTGGGGTCCGGACGACCAGGAGCCGGTCTGCCGCTTCCTCGACGAGGCCTTGCCGCGAGTCGAGGCGGCCACGTGGCGCAACAATGTGAAACGACACATGATTTCACCGCTGTTCAATCGGGCGCGTCGCTTCTATCGAAACAGACACGCAGGACGCTTCCGGCGCGAGTTGGCAGCGGGTCACCCGCTAAAGCTGGAAGAAGTCGAAGCGGTGCTCGATCAACTCAGGATCGGCAGCGGCGATCGCTTGAGCATCCACTCGCATAGTGCCGTGCTCGCCCAAATCCAGGGAGGCATACCTGCGCTGCTCGAGCACCTCAAGGAACGAGTGACGCCCAGGGGGCTGCTCTGGATGAACACGTCGCCGTTCCGCGGCTCAATGTCGGAGTACGCAGCGACGGATCCTATCTTTGACGTGCGCCGCACGCCTTCGCAGATGGGATTGATCAACGAGGTATTCCGACGCAGCCGCGGCACGACGCGCAGCGTGCACCCCACTCATCCGGTGGCGTTGTGGGGGAGTAATGCCGAGGACTGGGCCGCCGGGCACGAGGACGATCCCGTGCCGTTTCACCTCAACGGTCCCTATGGCCGCCTCTATCGCCGCGGCGGGAAAGTGCTGTTCATGGAGCTGGACGGCTTGCATCTGACCGAAATTCACATAGTCGAAGGCATTCTGCGCGACCAATTCCCGGTCAAGGCCTATCTCGAACGGCCTGCCGACATGCGCGTCGTAGACTGGCGCGGTCAGCAGCGCAGAGTCAGCGTGTTCTTGCACAACCCGGTGTTCGGCGCACAGATCGACCCACGCCACTGCTATCCGGAGATGGAACGCTTGGGCATCGTGAAACGTGTCTATCTGCGGGGATATATTCCGTTCGTCCTCGTCGACGTCACCCCCATGGTCGACTACTTTCTCGCTCGTGTTTCGCACGGCAGGGACTACTACCATCGGACGAGTGGAATCGGATATCTGCGCGGCTTCTTGGAGCGGCTCGAAAGCAAGGCGCCACAGGCGGCCGCACTGCCGGCCAACTCGACCTGAACATATCCCTCACCTCACCCAAGTTGAGAAGGCTGTCGAGTCCCTGCCCGGCACCGATCCGCAGGAGCAACTCTTTACCTCAGCGGCTCCAGAAGGACGAGGGCGTTGCCTTTCACGACCTGCTCATATCAGGACCGTGTTCAGCGTCGCCTGGCGCTTCTCCGCGTCGATCTTCCTTACCTCCGCCACGGGGTTAGCCTGTCGCCCATGTTGATGGGGCGCAGGAAACCGCACTGTCTGAGTGAGGTAGACGGTGGCAGCGCACGGAGCCGGCTTGCCGATGGCGGCCGAGATGAATCCCAGACCAAGCATGCCGTGAACGACACACTCGACAGGCTGTATTCGGAGTCGTGCTCCTGCCGATCTGTATGCGAAGCTGGGTTACGTCACCTCCGCGCTAAATAAGACAAAGGCGCAACAGCGGTGGCCCGATTTCGGCTCGCCTTCAGCGGCCTCGACAATCGTCGCAAGCATACCCGCGTCCCGCCGCGGCCGGCCCGGATCGTGACACCATCGATCTCGATCTTCCAGCATCCGCCTTTGGCTTACGTCGCAGTGCGGCGCGCGGGCTCGCCGGCAGGAAGCCGGCTTCTTACCGCCCGCGCAGCGCTTCCCGATCGTATAGCGCCAACGGCGAGAGAAGATAGCTGAGGATCCTGCGCGCCGGTCTGGATCTCGACTGTCACGGCCATGCCGGGACCGAGCTTGACGAGCTTGTCCTCCACCTGTGCGACCGGTCGAGTGATATCCGCGCGGCGTTCGGTTGGGGTGAATCAGGCCTCGCTGTCGGTGTCGGAACATTTCCCGAGCGCAGGCCGACGACGAACCCAGTAAGTTGTTGCATGATTTGCAGCAAGACCGAAGGATCGATGATCTATCTCGATAGTTCAGTCGCGCTCGGCACGGTCCGGGCGGGAAGATTTGGGTCAGCAGTCCCGCGTTCCGGGTACAATGAATGCTTGAGGCGCTGGACATTTGTGCACGCATCGCGCCTGCACTGCAGCTTACGCGATTGGGAGCAGAAAAACAGGCTCTGAAGCGACAAGTCTCCTTCGGAAGTGCCTCTCTGATGTCCACATCTTTTCCAAGATGTTGCGCGCGCCGACGTGGTCCCGGATCGCAGTTTCCGGGCGACTGTAGGCCGAGACTGACGTCGGACCTGGCGGCGACCAAACGGCAGATCGCGGCTAACCGCCAGAACGCGCGCAGGAGCACGGGACCCAAGTCCAATGCCCGCAGGAGACGCACCTCGAACAACGCGCTGCGTCTCCAACGGCGGGACGAAGACGGAGGCGCTTGCCCCTCGCATCGTGGGCGTAATGTGGACGAGGAGATAGCTATCCGTTTTATTCATCGGGAGCATCTTCTCGGCTCACAGTTACACTTCTAAGGCTTCGCACATCAGGTGAAACAACGCGCCCGGCGGGATGCTACCGCACGCCCACGTCCGATACGCCCTGCGATTTACCAAACAAAACGAAAAGATCGGTCAGCAGAAGGAGTTGCAGACGGAGTCAATAAGCGTTCCAATACGCCTTTCTGGAAAAGAAGGTCATGACCATGATTTTGAGGTCGAGAAGGACTGACCAGTTGTCGATATAATACAGATCATGCTCTACCCGACGCTGCATCTTCTCGAGCGTATCGACGTCACCACGATACCCGTTGACCTGAGCCCAACCTGTAATACCAGGCTTGACGTTGTGGCGGCGGGAAAATGACGAAATCAGCTCGTTGAACGACTCGTTTTGCGAGGTTGCGTGCGGACGGGGCCCGACGATCGACATGTTGCCGAGCAGGACGTTGAACAATTGCGGAAGCTCGTCGACATTGGTCCGGCGCAGAAGGCGTCCAACACGGGTCACGCGCGGATCGTGTCTGGTGGCCGGTTTGAAGTTGTCGCCATCTTCCATGACGGTCATCGATCGGAATTTCAACACGCGAATGGGCTCGTTGTTGTAGCCGTGGCGCGTCTGTCGAAAAAACACCGGTCCACGAGACTCGAGTTTGATCGCGAGCGGAACAATCACGAAAAGAATGCTGGTCAGAACAAGGCCCGCGCTTGCAACGGCGATGTCGACTCCCCTTTTAATTGCTCGGTTGAAAGGAGTGAGCGGAGATTGGAATATCCGCATCGTCACCATGTTGCCGAACTGAGTGCTCCGCGACACGGCCATCAGATCGATGGACCCAACGAGCACGACGTGAACGTCTACCGGCAGGTCTGACAGGGCGGCGGCAAGCGCGAGAGCAGAGCCACAATCTGATTCCGAAATCAAAATGACAACGTCATCCACCCGGAAGGGTCGGCAGTCCGCGACCAATTGGCGGACATCAGGTGGCGCCTGGCCGGCGTCGGGGCGCGCCGGAACCAAGGAAGCGGCGCGAGCTCGCGGAAAGTCGAACGAGCGAATGGTCCGAATTCCGGTGGCGTTAGCTCGCGCAGAAAACTGCAAGCAGTGACCCGGATCTCCTATGAGGATGACGCGCCTGGCATCGATCAGACCAGACACGATAGCAGGCTGCAGCACTGAAAACCATATTGCCCGCGTGCACAGCACGGTGATCAGGACACTCCCGGCCTGGATGATGACAGTTGCTCGCGAGTAATCCCCGGAGGCTTTCAGAACGAATATTGCCGAGACGAAGAAGGAGAATACGAGGAGGACGGCGTTGGCGCCGCTCCATAGGAAGACGTGGCGGGGCTGCGTCAGGATCCGGGAATATTGCCGTAGTCCTATGGAAACCAGCAATTCCAATGTGGAAATCAGAAGTGATTCCAGAATGTACCTGGCGGAATCCGGCGACTCCAGCAAGACCACTCGATGATAAAGGACAGCTGCGAAATAGGCCGCACCGGCTACGAACAGGAACTCTGTGCCTGCTGCCACGACCAACAGAGCAGTCAATCTGCTCCATCCAACGCCTCCTGCAATCGCCCTGCCGTCATTGAACGAATGTGCCTGAAGCTTGGTAGAGGCCGGCAAATTGGTGAAGGACGCATAAGTCATCGCAGTCAGCCACCCGATCACTCGCCACTTGGGCTGATTCAGTACAGTCCGGGTCACTGCATGAAAATTGGCAATGCGGATGGGTCGGGAAAAAAGTGGGTAACTACGATGGTCGATTGAGCCGCGACCGCGCGGGATTAGATTCGGGCAGCAATGTAAGCGCCCGTCCCAGTGGGTTCGATGGGCATGATGGAGAACCGATCAGTCGAACAGAGGGGAAGAAGGCACCAGCGGTTCGGCGTCAATGAGAGAACAGAACGTCGTTTTTCGGATCGCCCGTCTGGACGGCTACTCGGACGGTTGTTGGCGTGCTGCCTTCCATGAACAACTTTGAAAGACTTCACCTCGGTGACCACGTTCGTACAGGGAATGACGCCATGCCGAACTCCAGACTGCGCAATAGCTTCCATGTCGACGTCTCTGGCGGCGACCTGGGTCGTTGCATCAAATGGGCCTTGGTGGCTGTTGGCCTGGCGATCTCCGTCACTCAAGCAAGGGCGGAATATCTGGTAAACATCGGAGATGTACTGGAGGTTGCGGTGGCGGGCGTGCCGGAGCTACGGCATCGTGCTCCCGTTCAAATGGACGGGAATGTTTCGTTGCCACTGATCGGAACGCTTCCAGTGGCCGGCCTGCCCTTACCACAGATCCGAGCCAAAATCGGGGCTGCCCTTGCGCGCAAGGTATTTCGACAGAGGACGACCGATGGCCGGGAGACGGTCGTCGTGATCGACGCAGACGAGGTCACGACGATCATCGCGGAATACAAGCCCATATACGTGAATGGGGATGTATCGAAGCCGGGCGAGTACCCTTATCGTCCGTCGATCACCGCACGCCAGCTCGTCGCGGTGGCAGGCGGCTACGACATCATGCGCGTCAGAATGAACAACCCTTATCTCGAGTCAGCAGACCTGAGAAGCGAGTATGGTTCGCTTTGGACGGAGCTGGCCAAAGAACAGGCGCGTATGTGGCGCATCAAGTCCGAACTTGGAGAGGGAACCCAGATCAGTCCAGCCGCTCTGATGGACGCGCCCTTGGCTCGATCGGCGATCTCGGAAATCGTCAACGCAGAAACGGAATATCTGAAGACCAAGCAGAGCGATTATCAGCAGGAAAAGACGTACCTTCAGCGCGGCATTCGACAGGGGGACGACGAGGTCCGCGTGCTGTCAGAACAGCAGAAGAAGGATGACGAAGGACTTCTGTCAGATCTTGACGACCTGCAGAAAGCGACCGAGCTCTTCGGCAAAGGTTCCTTGATCAGCCCTCGCGTTACGGATGCGCGGCGCGCCGTGCTGCTGTCATCAACCCGGAAGCTACAAACCTCCGCGCAGCTGATGCAGGTCAAGAAGCAGCAGGACGAGTTCGTCAGGAAGCTGGCAAAGCTGGATGACCAGCGCAGGCTCGACCTGCTCCGTGAGCTGCAAGATACCAGCGTAAAGCTCAATCAGATCCGCGAAAAGCTGCAGAGCGTCGGCGAGAAACTTCAGTACACTGCGATGGTTCGATCACAGCTCGTGCAAGCAACCGGCAACCACGCGGAGATTGCCGTCATCAGGAAGGGCAACAAGGGACAGGAACGGATCATCGCTAGCGAAGATACCGAGTTGCAGCCGGGTGACGCCGTCGAGGTCACCCTCCGATACCAGGATGGTCCCGCCTTGCCTCCTCGAAGGGTCGGCAGTTCAGACATTCCATCAGGGACAAGCCGGCCCGATGCGACCCCAGGCGATTCGGTGCGCGTCGGACAGAGGTAACAAGCGCCGTCGCAATTCCGCAGCGGGAGATGGCATTTTGCCATCGATGCCTGCGTCGGCGACTCCAACCCCCTGCTCTATTATCGCAACAACGTCGGCGAAACCGCCTCGCTGCGGCATCACCCGCGATGCCATCCACCGGAGGTAGCTCATAAGGCCAAAAATCTCCACGCGCCGTGGGCGCGACTTGCAAGTAATGTGGTGCCGCATTGCACGGAGGCCAGTTGAGCGAATGCGGAAGCTGTCCGACATGATCTTGGTGACCGGAGGTGCCGGCTACATCGGGTCCCACGTCTGTATCGCATTGCTGGACGCCGGGCTCGGCGTCGTCGCCGTCGACAATCTTTCCAACAGCAGCAAGGCCTCGCTCGAGCGGGTCCAGTCCATCTGCGGGCGATCGCTCATCTTTCGGCATGCAGATATCCGGAATGAAGAGCTGATCTACGACATGCTTCGTACCTGCGGAGTGACCGCAGTCATTCACCTTGCAGGACTGAAGGCGGTCGGCGATTCCAACGTACGGCCCATGATGTATTACGAGAACAACGTCCTGGGCACGATGCGGCTGGTGTCGGCCATGAGGAGGGCGAATGTAAAGACGCTCGTGTTCAGCTCGTCGGCGACCGTCTACGGGATGCCCAGATACCTGCCGCTCGACAAGAAGCATCCCCTCGGTCCGACCAATCCGTACGGCCGCACAAAGCTCGTCATCGAAGAGGTGCTGAAGGATCTCCGCAGGTCCGACGACGGTTGGCGGATCGGCAATCTGCGCTACTTCAATCCGGTCGGCGCGCACGAAAGCGGGCTCGTCGGCGAAGACCCGCTGGGCGTTCCCAGCAAACTGTTGCCGTTTGTGGCGCAGGTGGCGATTGGACGGCGGGAGAAGCTGCAGATCTGGGGAAACGACTATGACACGCCTGATGGCACCGGAATCCGCGACTTCATTCATGTGGTCGATCTCGCATCCGGGCATTTGAGTGCCCTGCGCCAGCTCAGACAGCCCGGTCTGATCACGGTCAATCTTGGAACGGGCAACGGCAGCAGCGTTCTGGACATCGTCCGTATGTTTGAATCGGTGAGCGGGCGATCAATCCCCTATGAAATCGGGGAGCGGCGGGCCGGTGATGTCGCCGCCTGCTATGCCGACCCGACGTTTGCGAAGAACGCGTTGGGCTGGGCATCGACGCGGTCGTTGGAACAAATGTGCGCGGAACATTGGCGTTGGCAATTGCAGAACCCCAACGGTTATCAGGGCAGCGAGCTTCCGAAGGGTCGGGAGCGGTCCAGGCATCTTCGTCGTCATGCCTGAGCGTGCGCATCCGAGGTTTTGAAACGTGCACCGGCGGGTCTGACGGCATGAGTGGAGTTCGGAACGAGCTGCAGCAGCGTGCATGTCGCCCATCAGAGGTAGCTCGTAATGACCCAAAATCTCCTCACTGAGGAACAAGCCTGCAGGTAAGATGCAGTCGCGCCTGGGGATTTGCGATGCCACACTATCGTGCGTACGTTCTGGATGAACATGGCCAATTGGGTAGCGTCGTCAACCTTCACTGCCCTGACGACGCGTCCGCAACCAAGCGGGCCGGTCGGTTGGCGGACGGTCACGAGGTTCAGCTTTGGCGACTGGTTGCCGAGCTCAAATTCGACGATCCGCAGCACCGCTCCAGGCGGCGACGGAGTGTCCGTGCACCAATGCACTGAGCTCGATTGATCGTGCGCTTCGTCTCGCGGTCAACTCGCGCACCCCCGGTGCGAGCCATATCAGCGCGCTCACTAGGGGCGTTGGCGCGTCACTGCGTCGGGATCCTGGCCTAATTGCGCCATCATCCAGCCGGCCGCCGCGGAAAGCGCGAAGCCGACGCAGGCCGAGAGCGCATCGACCGCAAAATCCTCAAACCTCGCGTGCCGTCCCGGCACCCATAGTTGCATGATCTCAAGCAGGCCGATCAGGGCAACGGCGAGCGTTGTGGCAGTCAAGCGCCGCTGCGGATAGGCAAGGCCGAAGACAATCCCGATCAGAAGGAAGGCAAGCGCGTGATCGCCTTGTTGTCCGAGAAAGGGGTGAGGCCGAACGTGCTGAGGTCCAAGCGTTACGAAAGTGACGGCGGCCGCGAGCAGCCACGCGATAATCCGAAGGAGAGCGGTGATAACCACTAAAGGGCCTCGATTGGCAGCCCCACCCGGGGTTCTTCATTCCTGAGACTCGATTTCAAGAACATGCTCCCTCCACTCAGCGCAACCGGCAACCTCAATCATCGCACCCTTCAGCAAGTATCTTTCGCACGCTGCGCCGAGGCCGCGAACCTTGAACGATCCATTCGGCTGCAGCGCTCCCAGCTCGCGTCAGATCGACCTGCCAGTTTCCACGCCGAGCTAACGGGTCTGCAGCAGGGTGTGCTCGTAGCGGCGCGGCCTGCTCTGGAGCAATCCCGTCGACCTGCTGTGGAATTCCTTTCGACCAAGTTCATGCCCTACCCGAGCGGTACCAGATCAATGGTTACCACCTGCTCCTGACATAAAAGCGCAGGATTCCTGATGTGCGTGGACGAAAGGAGAGTACTCCAAAAGGATTGAACACTGAACCAAATCCGGAAGGCTCCAGCCCGCTGAGGCCATCTCATTGTTCACGGCTTGGATGATCGGGCACAGTCCGTCGCCTAACCCCAAAGTGGTGGGGAGGGTCCTCCATTCGAGCTATATGATTCGCGTAAAGATGGAGCGCATAATGAGGCATCTGGGGGCATCTGAAGGATATCGTATCGCCACGCGACAGGTGATTGTAGATGGCTGGCACGGTCATGCTCAACGGGGACGTGAAGATCTCCCCCACGCGGGGAAGATGCGCCCCCCTGTGGATGGCAGCGGTCATGCTCGCTATGACGTGGGCGTCGGAAACGGAGGCTTCCCAGGATCAGGCGCGGCACCTCGCAGACGCGCAGCAGGCGACGACTGCCCGCGATCGCGGTTCTGACGAGTTCAGGAAGTTGTTGCCGCGCCCGGGCGGCAGCGACAAATCGATACAGGTTGCGCAAGCGACGACCAGCGACACGGGAGCCCCGCAGCAGCCTCCGAAACGGCAACGCGACTGGGCGGAGTCGCTGTCGTGCGACCTTGCCTTCGCAAGGCGCGACATAGAGTTGCTGCAACATCTCGAGCGGGAGCATGATCGGGTCGAGTGGCTGGTGCAGGCACTTGACGACGCGCGGCGCGAGGCCGAAACGCAGAAGGCGTTGGCGGCGAAGGCCGTCGAGGAAGGTTCCCGACCGAAGGAAGCTTCCCGGCCGAATCAAGCGGGCGAGAGTGGCGCCGCTGAGCTGCAGGCATTCCTGCAGGAGGAGCGCGAGCGGTCGGCGCGGCTGGAGCAGGACCTCGCAGCCGCGCGGCGCGATGTCGAAACCCAAACCGCGCTGGCGACGAAATCAGGTGAGGAAGTATCCTCGCTGAAACAGACGGGAGAGAGCGTCGCCACGGAGCTGCAGAAGGCGCTGCAGCAGGAGCGTGAACGGTTGGCGCGGCTGGAGCAGGATCTCGCAGCCGCGCGGCGCGATGTCGAAACCCAAACCGCGCTGGCGACGAAATCGGGTGAGGAAGTCGCCGCGCTGAAGCAAGCGGGGAATAGCGTCGCTACGGAGCAGCAGAAGACACTGCAGCAGGAGCGTGAACGGTCGTCGCGGCTGGAGCAGACTCTGGCAGCCGCGCGGCACGATGCCGAAACCCAGGCTGCGCTGGCGGTAACCGTGAACGAGGACCTTTCGCAGCGAAGTCGGGCGGCGGAGGCCAGTGCCGAGGACTTGAGGCAATTGGTGCAGAAGGAGCGCGAAAGGGCGGACACGCTTGCACAGGATCTCTCTCTGACGCAAAGCGCCATTCATGCATATCAGGCGCAAACAGCGCTGTTGGCGAAAGCCAGCGAGGGCCCCTCCCTGCTGAAAGCGGCAGCAGGGGACGATGCGGTGGAGTTGCAGAAATCCCTGCAGCAGGAGCGGGATCGGACCGGCCAGCTGGAGCAGGCGCTTGCGACTGCGCGACGAGATATCGATGCGCAGACGGCGCTGGCTGCAAATGCCAGCGACGAAGTCGCCAGGCTGACGCAAGCAGCAAAAGCTGGCGCCGCGGAGCAGAGACGGTCGATGCAGAAGGAGCACGAGAGAGCCGAGGCGCTGGCGCAGGATCTCTCGATGGCACGCAGCACGATCTACGCATACGAGGCTCAAGCGGCCAAAGCCAGCGCGGAAGCAGCACGGCTCAAACAGGCTGAGGCGAACAATACCGCTTCCTCGGCGCAATCGGAACGCGAGCGCCAGCGGGCTGACCAACTGGCCCGGGATCTCGCGAAAGCGAGCCGCGATCTCGACGCACAGACCGAGCGCGCGTCCAAGGCAACCGAGGAAACCGCAAGGATCAAGCAAGCCGGAGAGCGCGACTCGGCCGAGCTGCGCAACTTGTTGCTGCATGAACGCGAGCGGGCCGAGGGACTGGAAAGGGATCTCGCATCGGCGCATCGAGACAACAGCGCGCTTGCGGCGAAGATTCCCTCCGCTGCGTCGCCGCCGGCTACCACCGGCAAGGCCGTGCGCGAGGAGCCGCTATCAGCGCCCGCACGGCCAATCCAGAGCCGGCCGGTCCAGGACAAACCAGTCCAAGACAAATTAGTCCAAGACAAACTAGCCCAAGACAAACCGGTCAGAGACAAGCCAGTCCAAGACCAGGACATGGCGGCGCGCAGCCAGGGCGGTGCCCAGGTCATTCCTAAAGAAGTCAAGCCTAACGAAGTCAATCCTAACGAAGGGGTGCAAGCGGCGAAATTGGTTGCGCGCGCGAGCGTGCTGCTTGAACAGGGAAACATCGGCGCGGCGCGGATCGTGCTGGAACGTGCCGCTGAGATGGGCAGCGCTCGAGCAAGCTTCGTGCTCGCAGAAACCTACGATCCGCTGATCCTTCCGAACTTCGGAGCGTATGGAACGCAAGGCGATCCCACGAGAGCGCAAAATCTCTATGCGCGGGCCGAAGCTGGAGGAATCAAGGAAGCGAAGGCGCGATTCGAAGCGTTGCGCCGATAGCACGGTCTCATGAGGCGATTTTCCAGGCCGACATGCGCCATCAAGGATCGAAAGCACAGACACGGATGCAGCGTGCGTCAAGGAGTTCGTTGATGAAAAGATTCATGGAATTGCAAAGGCTGCTGTTGCTCGTGGCGCTCGCATCATTGCTCCTGGCCAGTCAACCCTGGGCGGATGCGCGGCCGCAAGACATTCGGCCTCACAAGGTCCGTCTGGCACGGCCCGAGCCGCCGCAGCCAAGGCCTGAGGTGACCGCCATGAACGCCTGGACGATCGGCCTAGCCGGAGGTCTTCTCGAGGGCGCGCCGATCCGCCTGGCGGCGGAGATCGCGCGTGTGGTCGACGATGGAGATAACCTCCATGTCCTGCCGGTGGTCACCCGCGGGGCCACAGAAAACGTGAATTCCCTGCTCTATTTGCGAGGCATCGATGCGGCAATCATCAACTCCGACGCGCTCGAGGAGTACAAGAGCCAGGTGCCGGACATCCAGCGACGAATTGCGTATGTCCTGAATCTGTTCCCGTCCGAGCTGCATATCTTCGTTCGGCCGGAGATTCAGAGCTTGAGCGATCTCGCCGGCAAGAAGGTCAATTTCAATACGCAGGGCACCGCTGCGGCCTATTCGGGGCCGCTGATCTTCAGCCGCCTCAACCTCGAGGTGGAAAAGACCTTCATTCCGCACCAGGTCGCGCTCGAGCAGATGCGCAAGGGCGAGATGGCAGCGGTTGTCTTCATTACATCGAAGCCGGTGGATGCCTTCGTGCGGGGGCGCTGGGAGCCGGGATTCAAGTTCCTACCCCTCCCCTACGACGGCAGGTTCGAGGACTACTATCTTCCCGCTACCCTCGGTGAAGCCGACTATCCCGGTCTGATCAAACCGGGCGAACGGGTTTCGACGATCGCGGTGCCGACCGCTCTGGTCGCGTTCAATTGGCCGGCCAACTCGAACCGCTCTGAGCGCGTCGCGCGCTTCATCGACCACCTGTTCTCCCGGATCGACAGGTTGCAGGCGCCCGGTTTCGATCCGAAGTGGAAATCCATCAACCTCGCTGCGACAGTTCCGGGTCTTGCGCGCGTCCCTGCGGCGCAGGCGTGGCTGGATCGGCAGCACCGCGCAACACAAGCATCGCAATGAAGCGCGCGGCGGTCCTTCTTCTCATCGCACTCGGGGGTACAGGCGGCAATGCGTTGGCCCAGGATCCCATGACGCAGCTCCGTTCCTGCCTTCAGAAGGACCACGCGGAGCGCCTGGCGTGTCTGAACAAATTGACGCGTACCACCGCGCCCCAGCCTCGCCTGACGCCCGAAGACGACTGGATCGTCAGCCAGACGACCTCGCCCATCGACTACTCACCGATCGCGACCGCCACGACATCGTCGCGCGGCGAAACCGGCGAATCCGCGATGCAATTATCGATCCGCTGTCGCGGCGGCCGGACGGAGCTGGCCCTCGCGGGCCCCGGCATCTCCCGCGGAGGCGGTGAGGATGCAATTTCCTATCGCGTCAATGACAACCCGGCGGTGCAGGTTGCAGCAGCCGTCCCGGCATTCGGTCCCGGCGTCGCGTTCACCGGGGACGTTGTCCGCTTGCTGCAGTCGCTTCCAGACGGCGGGGAGCTCATTGTCCTGCTCTCACCACGGGGCGGCGCTGCCCGTGACGGAACGTTCTCCCTCGCCGGGCTGGACGCGGCGCGTGCGAAGATCGCCGCGGCGTGCAAATGGCCGCGCGCGATCGCGACACCAAATCATTGATGGCGCGCATATGATTTTCTTTCGATGGAGGTGGTAGTGATCAGATTTCAACATATTGGCAAAGCGGTCGTGATGGCAGCGATCACCGTTCTGGTTTCCGCATCGTTTTCGGCCGCGGAGCAAGGCGGAAAATACTGGACGCCGGCAGACGGGCAACCCGTCCCGCACAAGGCGAGCCATGCAAGGCAACAGGTAGCGAAGCCGACGACGGCGACGCGGAAGCACTCCGCGTTTGCCCGCATGGAGGATGCGGCCGCAGCGAAGAAAAGAGAACATCATTTGATCCTGCAGGTGAATACCAACGACCCCGCAGCGATGAATCTCGCGCTCAACAACGCAACCAATGTGACGCAATACTACAAGGACGCCGGCGAGAAGGTGAAGATCGAAGTCGTGACGTTCGGGCCCGGCCTGCACATGCTGCGTGAAGACACCTCGCCGGTAAAGACGCGCATCGAAGAGATGGCACTGAGCACGCCCGAGGTTTCGTTCAAGGCCTGCGGCAACACGCAGGAGAAGATGCAGAAGGCCGAGAACAAGGACATACCGATTGTTCGGCAGGCGGAGGTCGTGAAGTCGGGCGTCGTGCGCGTGATGGAATTGCAGGAGAAGGGCTGGACCTACGTCAAACCGTAAGCCAGCCATGTCCGGATCGACCCAAACCAACCCCAGGTTTCCACCGGGGTCGCGTATTCAGGTCAAGCCCACGGCGGGCCCTCGCTTGGCTGGAAAGACTGGGAGGGTGGTTGGCGTTGGATACTATCCGAAGAGTCTCCGTGTGGTTCTCGATGGATCGAAGGCTCCGATTACTCTTCATGCAGACTATGTGGTCGCGATTAACGAGTGAATCGACAATCCACGGCCGGATCGATGGATGGCGCCTCCCTCCTTGCCCACATCCGTCCGGCCGCGTTACCTTCGCTCGTCCGCGCGCGAGCACGAAATCGCGACGTTTCGCTTGTCACGCCGCAACTTCGATGGGCGCCCGCGCGCCGGTCATGAAGGCGACCGCATCCGACATCGTGTATGCCTTGGGATCGATCACCGTGAGCCGTCGCCCCAGTCGATGGATATGGATACGATCGGCGATCTCGAACACATGCGGCATGTTGTGGCTGATCAAGACCACCGAAACGCCACGCCGTCGCACATCCAGGATCAGTTCCAGCACCCGCCGCGATTCCTTGACCCCGAGCGCCGCGGTCGGCTCGTCCATGATCACCACGCGCGAGCCGAAGGCCGCGGCCCTTGCCACCGCCACGCCCTGGCGTTGACCGCCCGACAAGGTCTCGACGCGCTGGTTGATGCTCTGCACGGTCATGAGGCCAAGCTCGGTGAGCTTCTCGCGCGCAATGCGCTGCATGGCCTTGCGATCGAGCATGCGGCAGATCGTGCCGAGCGGACCCGACCGGCGCAGCTCGCGGCCGAGAAACATGTTGTCGGCGATCGACAAGCTCGGAGACAGCGCAAGCGTTTGATAGACCGTCTCGATGCCAGCCGCCTGAGCGTCGAGCGGCGAGCGGAACGCGACCGGCATGCCGGCCAGCTTGATCTCGCCGGCGTCCGGAACGAGTGCGCCCGAGAGCGCGCGGATCAGCGATGATTTTCCGGCGCCATTGTCTCCGATCACGGCCAGGATTTCGCCCGGATAGAGATCGAAGTCGGCGTGATCGAGCGCCGTCACGCGACCATAGCGCTTGTTCAAGCCGCGCGCCTGCAGGAGCGGTGTTACCCCGGGAACGTTCGGTTTTGCGCTCATGCCGACACCTTGCGAATCCATTGATCGAGTGCGACTGCGATGATGATCAGCCAGCCGACGGCGAATTCCTGCCAGAGCACGTCGACATCGGACAAGGCAAGCCCGTTGCGAAATACGCCGACGATGAGGGCGCCGATCAGCGTGCCGACAATCGAGCCGCGCCCGCCGAACAGGCTGGCACCACCGACGACCACCGCCGTGATGCTGTCCAAATTGGCCGTCTGGCCGGCCTGCGGGCTGATCGACCCAATGCGCCCGATCAATGCCCACGCACCGAGCGCGCAAATCACGCCGGCGATCACGTAGACGCTGAAGAGGATGCGGTCGGTTCGGATGCCGGCAAGCCGCGCCGCATCGGGATCGTCGCCCACCGCATAGAGATGGCGCCCGAAGGCTGTGCGATTCAGCACGAACCAGATCAATGCCACGAGCCCGAGCATGAAGAAGGAGCCGTAGGTGAAGCGGGCGCCAAAAACGTTCACCGACGTTCCCAGTGACTGGAGCAACGGGGCGATTTTCGCGACCTCCTGCGAACGGATGGTCTCGGACGCCGAATACCAGAGGTTGAGAGCGAAAAAGATCGACCACGTCCCAAGCGTTACGATGAAGGGCGGCAGCTTGAGCCGGGTCACGAGTGCACCGTTGACCACGCCGCAGCCCGCGCCTGCGGCAACACCGACAACGAACGCGATCGGAGCCGGCAGTCCCATGGTGACCGCGAGCTTGCCCATGATGACGGAGCACAACACCATGATGGCCCCAACCGACAAATCAATGCCGGCGGTGATCACGATCAACGTCTGCGCCGCCCCGATCACGCCGATGATCGTGACCTGCTGGATGATCAGCGACAGGTTGAACATCGACAGAAAACGCGTGCCGACGGTGAAGCCGAACGCCGTAACGCTGAGCAGGAGCACAATTGCCGGCACGGCCGTCGGATTGGCGTGCAGAAAGTGCTGAAGCTTCTGCAGCGGCGACCTTGCACGGACTTCGAATTCGGCGACGCGGCTCTCGCCCTTGTCGAGCACAAGCTCGAAGGCCTGGGCAGCCGGGCGGCTACTGCCGATATCAGTCATGGCCGTTTTCCTCGTTGCATGTGGAGACCTGCCAATCTCAGGCGAGCTTGCCCGGCGTTATCTGGCGCCCGGATCGCGGCCGCCAGTCCTTGCCATCGGCTACAAGTCAAAGAGCGGGATCAGCCCCAGCACTTCTTCAGGGCGGCGGCGCTGTCGATCGACGGCATCTCGCCGGCCGGCTTGTCGGTAACGAGCTCGACGCCGGTGTTGACGAAGTCCAGGCCCGGCGAGGCCTTCGGCTTGCCGCCGCCAGAGGCGAAGGCCTTCACTGCCTCAACACCTTTCGCCGCCATCAGCAGCGGGAACTGCATGGAGGTGGCGCCGATGACGCCGTCCTTCACGTTGCGCACGCCGGGGCAACCGCCGTCGACGGAAACGATCAGCACGTCCTTGTCGCGCCCGACCGAGCGCAGGGCCTCATAGGCTCCCGCCGCCGCAGGCTCGTTGATGGTGTAGACGAGCGAGATGCCGGGATCCTTCTGGAGCAAATTCTCCATCGCCTTGCGGCCGCCCTCCTCGCTGCCAAGCGTCACATCATGACCGACGATGCGCGCATCCTTCTCGTCACCGATCTTGGCGGGGTTGCCGAGATCAATGCCAAAGCCTTTCAGAAAGCCCTGGTCGCGGGCGACATCGACCGAGATCTGGTTCACGTTGAGGTCGAGCAGCGCAATCTTCGCCGATGCCGCCTTGGCCCCCAGCGTCTTGGCGGCCCATTGGCCGATCATTTGACCCGCCAGGAAATTGTCCGTTGCAAACGTCGCATCCGCCGCACTCGCCGGATCGAGCGGGGTATCAAGAGCAATGACCAAAATGCCGGCGGCGCGTGCCTTCTCGACAGCCGGAACGATGGCGCGGGAGTCGTTCGGTGTGATCAGGATGCCTTTGGCACCGGCGGCGATCAGGTTCTCAATGGCCGCCACCTGGCTCTCGTTGTCGCCGTCGACCTTTCCGGCAAACGAGCGCAGCTCGACGTCATTCGCCTTCGCGGCCTCGTCGGCGCCGGCCTTCATCTTCACGAAGAACGGATTGGTGTTGGTCTTGGTGATGAGACCGACGATCGGTTTGTCGGCAGCGAAACTGCCGGTGGTGCCCAGAGCAAGCGTGAACGCTGTGAACAGTCCAAGTGAATGACGCATCTATTCCCTCTCCGTTGGACGTTTTTGTTGGCCTGCGCGGTTTCGACCGCGTGTAGCCGCCGATCCTAAAGAGCTGCAAACGGCCCTGTCAATAAATAAATCATCCCGATTTATTAATTGACGCAGCTCTCAACTGCGTCCATTGTAGCGTGCCAACTGCCGGGGAATGGCCAACAGAACTTGTCGCGACGACAGATTCCCGGAGTTTGGCGGAGCCGAGGATGGAAGAAACAGCACCGCTTGCGGGCGCACCGGTGGCTTTGCCCGGCGACAGCCGCGGCACCACCCAGACGGGCGTGAGACTGTACAACGAGCGCCTGATCCTTTCCCTTATTCGACGCCATCGCAGTCTCGGCAAGGTCGAGATCGCACGCCTCACCGGCCTTTCGACTCAAACCACGACCGTGATCATCAATCGGCTGGAAGCCGATGGGCTGCTGCTTGCGGGCGAACCGCAGCGAGGCCGCATCGGCCAACCCTCCGTCCCTTATTCGCTCAATCCGGACGGCGCTTTCGGTCTCGGGCTCATGATCGGCCGGCGCAGTTCCGATCTGGTCTTGATGGACTTCACCGCCGGCATCCGCGCCAGGCGACGCATGATCTATTCCTTCCCGACGCCCGAAGAGATCATGGCATTTGCGGAACGCGAGATGCCGGGCCTTGTCGCCGAACTGCCAAAAGCCCAGCACGGCAGGATCAGCGGCATTGGCGTCGCAATGCCATTTGAATTGTGGAACTGGGAAGCCGATCTGCAGACACCACCCGGCGCGCTCGACAAGTGGCGTGACTTCAACGTTGCCGCTGAACTGTCGCGCCGCTTCGCCCCTTGGCCGGTCCGCGTGTGCAACGACGCGACTTCGGCATGTGCGGCCGAACTCACCTTCGCTACCGGCGCCGCGTACCGGGATTTCGCCTACTTCTACATCGGCGCCTTCATCGGCGGCGGCATCGTTCTGAATGGCAGCCTCTTCCCGGGTCGCAGCGGCAATGCCGGCGCGCTCGGGTCCATGCCGATCATGCGACGGGAGGAAAACGGTGAGACAAGCCTTCAGCAGTTGATCCGCACCGCCTCCATCTATCAGTTGGAGCGCCGAGTGATCGCCGCCGGTCAACGCGGCACCGACATCTGGCTCTCACCGGACGATTGGTCGAGTTTTGCGGATCCGCTCGAAGCGTGGATTACTGCAGCAGCGGAGGCCCTGGCGCAGGCAGTCGCTGCATTACTCGCCGTGATCGACTTTGAAGCCGTCATCATCGACGGGGCCTTTCCGGTCGGTGTGCGCCGCCGTCTCGTCGAGCGCACAAACGAACATTGGGCCCGCATGGACCGACAGGGCCTCACCGACGCTGCGGTGGTGGAAGGCTCAATCGGGCGTGATGCACGCGCAATCGGCGGCGCGGCCTTGCCGTTGCTCGCGGCGTTCGCCCGCGATTACGACGTCCTCTTCAAGGATTGAGCATGGTCAACGACATGGCTCTCCGCTTCGAGCGCAGCAACGTGCCTGGCGCGGATCCCGTTTCCCGCAAGTGCCGAACCGCCCAGAGTCCTGTCGTGATGAACCAGGGTGACGCATCGTGATTCTTGTCTGTGGCGAAGCCCTGATCGATCTGTTTGTGAGGCTGACCGGCGGGCCGGAGATGTCGACCCATGCCGTTGCCGGTGGCTCTCCCTTCAATGTCGCTGTTGGCCTTGCTCGCCTCGGTGTTCGAACGGCCTTCCTGAGCGGCATCTCGCGCGATCATTTCGGCGCGTTCCTCGCGGACCGCCTCGCTCGCGAAGGTGTGGATGGTCGTTTTCTCGTGCGCACCGATCGGCCTTCCCCTATTTCGATCGTGGCGACCGCCGATGACGGCCAGCCGAACTACACTTTCCATGGCGAAGGTGCAGCAGATCGCTCGCTCCTGCTCGCTCATCTGCCCGGCACGTTGCCCGACGACATCCAGGCTTTGACCTTCGGCTCCTATTCCATGGCCGTCGAGCCGGTCGGCACCACGTTTGCCGCGCTCGCCCAACGCGAACATGGGCGTCGCGTCATCAGCGTTGATCCGAACGTCCGTTCGACCGTCGTCGGCGATATGAAAAGCTGGGCCGTCGCCGCGGAACGCTTCTACCGGACGGCGACAATGATCAAGGCGAGTGACGAGGACGTTCGCCTTGCATGGGGTGGTCGTTTCTCAATTGCCGATGCGGCCGCCTACTGGCAAAAGTGCGGCGCGCGCCTGGTCGTGGTGACCGAGGGAGCGAAGGGGGCAACCGCCTTCTCCGCCGCTGGAAGCGTATCGGTCCCCGGTCGCTCAGTGGCCGTGCGCGACACCGTGGGCGCCGGTGACACATTCCACGCCGCGCTGCTTGCGCAGCTTGCCAAAACCGGGCGGCTCCATCCCGACGCCATCGCGGCGCTCGACCAGGCGGCAATCCGCGAATTGCTCACTTACGGGATGGCCGCCGCCGCCGTCACGGTTTCACGCGATGGCGCCGACCTGCCGACCACCGCCGATATCGATGGGAGCACGCAGCCATGCTTGACAGAGTGACGGACGCAATGCGGCACATCAGCAGGGATCGAATTGAGCAAGGCTCCGGTCTGACCAGCCGCGTCATCCCGGTGGCTCCCTTCGTCCTGACGGTTTTCGGCGCGACAGGCGATCTCGCGCGCCGCAAACTGTTGCCGGCGCTGTTTCGGCGCGATTTTGCGGGCCAGCTGCCGGATGAAGCAGCCATTCTCAGCGTCGCGCGCGGCGCAATGTCGCGGGATGATTTCCTCGCTCTGACGCGCGCGTCGATCGTGAAACATGTGCCGGCATCGGAAACGGCGGGACCCGAACTCGATCGCTTCCTGGCCCGCATCTCCTACATGGCTGCCGATGCAGAAGGCGAGAACGGTTGGACCGAACTCGCAGCCGCCCTGTCGGCCTACGCCGACCGCGTTCAGGTCCATTATCTGGCGACGGCGCCGCATCTATTCGGACCAATCTGCGAAAGGCTGGGGCACTACGGTCTTTCAAAAGGCGATTCCCGCATCGTTATCGAGAAGCCGATCGGCAAGGATCTCGAATCCGCAATCCGGTTCAATCAGACCGTCGGCATGATTTTTCCGGAGGAACGCGTCTACCGGATCGATCACTATCTCGGCAAGGAGACGGTGCAGAATTTGATGGCACTACGGTTCGCCAACGCATTGTTCGAACCGCTGTGGAATGCCGCCCACATCGACCATGTGCAGATTACGGTCGCCGAATCCATCGGCGTAGAGGAACGCGGCACGTACTACGACAAGTCCGGCGCCCTGCGCGACATGGTTCAGAATCACCTTCTGCAGCTGCTCTGTCTGGTGGCGATGGAGCCGCCACATTCGCTCGAAGCCGACGCCGTACGCGACGAGAAGCTCAAGATCCTGAAATCGCTCGAGCGCATCGATGAGACAAACGCGGCATTCCTGACCGTGCCGGGTCAATACCGCGCCGGCGCATGCAGCGGCGTTGCGGTTCCGGGTTATGTGGAAGAGATCGACAATCGCCAGAGCTCGACCGAAACCTTCGTCGCGCTCAAGGTCGCTGTTGCGAACTGGCGCTGGACCGGCGTGCCCTTTTACCTGCGCACAGGAAAGCGACTGCAGCAGCGCAGTTCCGAGATCGTCGTGACCTTCAGGAAAGTTCCGCATTCGATCTTCAATTCGGATTGCGGAAAGGCTTTGCAGACGCGGCTCGTGATCCGCCTGCAGCCGGACGAGGGAATCAAGCTCTGGCTGATGATCAAGGAGCCTGGATCGGGCGGCATGCGGTTGCAGTATGTCCCCCTCGACATGAGCTTTGCGGAAGCATTCGACGTCTCGGTGCCTGACGCTTACGAGCGGCTCCTGATGGATGTGGTCCGCGGAAACGCCACCTTGTTCATGCGACGGGACGAAGTGGAAGCGGCATGGCGCTGGATCGATCCGATCCGTCAGGCATGGAGCCAGATGAATGATCTCCCGCGTCCCTACGTCGCCGGCAGCTGGGGCCCCTCCGCTGCCGTCGCACTGATCGAACGCGACGGCCGGACATGGATGGAGGACGGTCCGTGACCACGGAGCAGCGCATCGCCGATGCTCAGTCCGCAACCAGGAGGCTTGTATGACCATCGAAGCAAGGATCAATGCGCGGGTCGCCGAAGTAACGGATCGCATCGCTCGTCGCAGTCACGACAGCCGAGCACGCTATCTCGACCGCATCGCGAACGCGGCGAGCACGCCAGTGCGGCGGCGACTGGGATGCGCCAACCAGGCTCATGCCTTCGCGGCTTGCGGGGGGCGCGACAAGCAGCTGATGCAGGATGGCCACGTCCCCAGTCTCGGAATTGTCACGGCCTACAACGATATGCTCTCGGCCCACCAGCCCTACGAGCGTTTCCCTGAACTCATCCGTCAGAGCGCACGCGCAGCCGGTGGTGTTGCCCAGGTCGCGGGCGGCGTTCCGGCGATGTGCGACGGCATCACGCAAGGCGAAGCTGGAATGGAGCTCTCGCTGTTCTCGCGCGAGGTCATCGCCTTGTCCACCGCGGTCGCGCTGTCGCATCAGACCTTCGACGCCGCGGTGTTTCTCGGCATATGCGACAAGATCGTGCCAGGTCTCGTCATCGGCGCGCTCTCGTTCGGGCATTTGCCTGCGGTCTTCATTCCATCCGGTCCGATGACTTCGGGCCTTGCCAACGACGCGAAAGCGAAAATCCGGCAGGCTTACGCGGAAGGAAAGCTTGGTCGCGAGGCTTTGCTGGAAGCGGAGGCGAAGGCCTACCATGGCGCGGGGACCTGTACCTTTTACGGGACCGCCAATACCAACCAGATGCTGATGGAGATCATGGGCCTGCAGCTGCCGGGCGCATCATTCGTGAACCCGAACACACCTTTGCGCGATGCGCTGACCGTCGCAGCGACCGAGCGAGCATTGGACATCACCTCGCTCGGCAATCAATACATCCCGATTGGCCGCGTGCTCGACGAGCGCGCCTTCGTCAACGGCATCGTGGGCCTGCACGCCACCGGCGGCTCGACCAATCTGACGCTGCATCTGGTTGCCATGGCTGCGGCGGCCGGCCTCACCCTGACCTGGGACGACTTCGCCGACCTCGCCCGGGTGACGCCGCTGATCGCGCGGATCTATCCCAACGGCTCAGCAGACGTGAACCATTTTCATGCCGCCGGCGGAATGAGCTTCTTGATCCGCGAATTGCTTGCTGCGGGGCTCCTGCACCGCGACGTCCTGACCGTTTGCGGCGACGGGCTCGATGCATACTTGCAGGAGCCGCTGCTCGATGCCGAGGGCAAGCTGACCTGGCGCGAAGGACCGGCTGGAACCGGCGATTCTGCCGTGCTTCGCGGCACTGCTGACCCGTTCCAGACGGGCGGCGGCCTTCAGGTTCTGACGGGCAATCTCGGGCGCGCGGTCGTCAAGACGTCTGCGGTCGCACCGCAACGCCATGTCATCGAAGCCCCGGCTCGCGTCTTCGATTCCCAGGACGACCTGCAGCGGAGCTTCGCCGCGGGTGAGCTCGCGGGTGATATGATCGCGGTGATACGCTTCCAGGGTCCAAAGGCGAACGGCATGCCGGAACTGCACAAGCTGATGCCGCTCCTTGGCGTGCTTCAGGATCGCGGACTGAAAGTCGCGCTTGTCACAGATGGGCGGCTTTCAGGCGCCTCGGGTAAGGTGCCTGCGGCCATTCACGTCACTCCTGAAGCAGCGGATGGCGGTGCGATTGCGCGGCTCCGTGATGGCGACGTCATTCGGCTCGACGCCGTCACCGGTCAGCTTGACGTACGCGTCACCCCGAGCGAGTTGGCCGCGCGAGCCTGTGCGCAAGCCGATCTCTCCACGATGCATGTCGGGATCGGCCGTGAACTCTTCGGCTTCTTCCGCGAGCGCGTCAGTTGCGCGGATCGCGGCGCAAGCGTTTTTGTAGCGTAGGCGCAAGAAGGCAGGCTCAGCGCGCCCACTGATGACGAGGCGCATGATTTGCTGGAAGAATCTGCGTCCATTCCGACAACTGAGCCCCCAAGCCGGCATTGAAATCGCAACGGGTTTTCTCTTCGTCGGAATGCTGCCAAGGCGTCACTCTTTCAAACCGCTCGCGGCCACGCCACGCACGAAATTTCGACGCATCAGCGAAAAGAAAAGCGCACTCGGAACCAGAGCCAGGGCGGCGGCCGCGCTGAGACGGCCGATATCCACGGTGAAACCGGTTTGAAACAATGCCAGCCCAACCTCGAGCGTATAGGTCTCCTTGTTGGTCATGACGACGAGCGGCCACGCGAATGCGGTCCAGGCCTGAAAGAACGCCAGCACGGCGAGAGCGCCCAACGGGCCACGCATCAGCGGCAGCACGATCCGCAGGAAGATCCAGCCCTCTCCGGCGCCATCCACTCGCGCGGCCTCCAGGAGCTCGTCGGGGATCGACGTCATCACGTATTGCCGCACCAGGAAGATGCCAAAGCTCATAATGAGATAGCCGACCAGAAGCCCGGGCCAGGTGTTCAACAGTCCGGCAGACTGGACGTTGAGGTAGAGCGGGATCATGTAGACTTCGAAGGGAACGACCGCCGTCGCAATGATGATGCCGAAGATGACCGGCACACCCGGCAGATCAAACTTGCCGAGCACATAGCCTGCTATCGCCGACGTGCTGACGATGCTCGCGGTCGAGAGCGTTGCGAAGATGAGCGAGTTGCCGATCCAGCGAAACAGCGGCGTTTCGCGCAGGACGCTGACGATGTTGTCCAGCGTCGGCTGGTGCGGAATGATGGTCGGCGGCCAGGCCAGCAGCTCCGGCGGCGTCTTGAACGCGTTGCTGATCAGGAAGACCAGCGGCAACAGCATCATCAGGCTGACGGCGCAGAGAACAGCGTCGATCACGAGGCCGACGGCACGGTGCCGACCAACGACGGACGGACAATCGGGCTCGCTCATGCCCGGCTCCGGTCGCGGAACAGCCTGAACTGCGCGCCGGTCAGGATGAGGACGATGACGAGCAGCACGACGGCTTCTGCGGCGGCGTAGCCGACCCGGTAGTTGCGAAAGCTGTTTTCGAGCATGTCGAGGACGAGGACGCGAACGAGGTGTCCCGGCGCCCCCTGCACATCGGATGCCAGCACGAAGGCCTGCGCATAGATATTGTAGGACGAGATCAGCGTAATGACCGATACGTACAGCATGACCGGCTTCAACAGCGGCACCGCGATGTAGCGGAAGGCCTGAAGTGACGAGGCGCCGTCGAGGCGCGCGGCCTCGTAGAGCGCATCCGGAACGTTCTTCAGTCCGACAAGGAAGATCAGGACGGCATAACCGATCGCCTGCCAGGAACAGAGAACAATCAGGCACACCAGTGACAGGATGGGGTCGAACAACCACGACTGGGCCGGGATTCCGACCAGTCCGATCAAGGCGTTGAGCGGTCCGAGCCGGGCGTCGAAAATCCATTTCCAGGCCATCGCCGCCGGAACCAGCGAGACGACGTGCGGCAGAAAAACCGAGGCTTCATAAATGCCGCTGCGCCGCAGCCCCTGCCGGCTGTTGATCAGCGTTGCGAGCGCAAGCGCAACCGGAATGGTGATCGCCACGACGCTGAAGGCGATGATTGTTGTATTGAATATCGCTTCGAGAAACAGCGAGTCGCTCGCCAACTCGATGAAGTTGGCGAATCCGACGAATGGCTTGCGCCGCGAGATGATATTCCATTGGAAGAGGCTGAGCCGCAACGTCTCGATGATCGGATAGACGCGGACACAGCCGTAGAGCCCGAGGACCGGAAGAAGCGCAAGAACTGGAAACAGCCATTTTGGCGTGGTGCGCATGGATCCTCCAGCAAGCGCCAGTCAGCGGCCGGCGCCTGGATTGGGTCGCCCCTGTCGGAAGCTCTAGGGTTTGGCCAGCAGGTCTTCCCGGACGAGGATCTTGTCGCTTTCATCAGCCGCAGACTTCAGGAACGCATCGATCGCAGCGTCGTTGCCCGCCAGCGACTTGTCGGTGAAGGCCTTCTCCAGCCGTGCCGCCAGCCTGGTGAGGATTTCGCTCGCCGGGCTGATCGCCGGCACGGTGAAGAAGACGTGGTCGGCCGGAACGTTGACGAATGCGCCGAGCTGCGGGACTTTCTTGAGGACTGCGGAGTAGTCGAGGCCCTTGCGGTTGGGGACCCAGGCCGTGTTCTCGAGCAGCCAGAGCAGATTTTCCGGCTCATTTGCCTTTTGAACGAAATCCCAGGCGATCTGACTCTTGGGTCCCTTGTTCGGCACATAGAGGTCGACCGGGACCATCAGCGTGCCCTTCGGTAACGGGGCGGTGGCGTATTTGAGGTTGGGCGCCTTCTTGGCGACGTCGCCAATCACCCAGGATTCCCGGATGAACATCGCGGTCTGGCCGAGCTCGAAGGCTTCCGCATCCGCCTTCATCTCGGGCGTCACCGTCCGGTAAACCACGACGTTGTCGAGATACTGCTTGAGCGCGGCGCGACCGGCCTCGCTTGCATAGGCGGCGCGCCACTTTCCGCCCTTGTCCTGCAACAGCGTCCCGCCGTGGTTATAGAGGATGGTCCAGTACTTCTCCGCGATGCCCGAGCCGCCGCCGCTGAGACGCAAGCTCCATCCGCTCACCGTCGGCACGCCGGACGCATCGCGCTGCGCAAGCTTCTGCGCATAAGCGGTATAGTCGGCCATGGTCTTGGGCGGGCCGTCGAGGCCGGCCTTGGCGAACATCTCGGTGTTGTAGTACAGCGCGCCCTGCCCCTGGAACAACGGCACACCGAAGATCTTGCCGTCGTACATGGCGGTCTTCACACGCGTCATGTCGTAATTGGCTTTGACGAAATCGACGATCGACGCCGGCGGCTCCGGAATGACGCCAGCCTCGAGATACCTCGCCGCCTCGACCTCCATCTCGATGACGTCCCCGGCCGCGCCGGATGGCAGCGACAGCGCCAGCCGCTTCTCGTGCTCACGCAGGGCAATGGCCTCGACGCTGATTTCGAGATCCGGATATTTTCTCTTCAGCTGGTCGCCGACGCGCTTGTAAAACGGGGCAAGGTCGGGCCAACCGCTCCATATCGTCAGCTTCTCCGCCGACGCGGGCGAAGCAAACACGGGGGCAGCGACAACCAGCGCCAGTGACAGCGCTGCCGACATCCATGACCGACGATCCGGCGTCGCCGGGCGAATTCTGTTCTCGGGGAGCGTCATGTAGCCGAACCTGCCGACGGGTCTCATCATGAAGGTCACTCTCGCATCCGGAATTGAGCAAATCCTGCGAAAAAGCTCGCATGCAACCGGTTGCGTGTCAATTGCGATCCATTGCCGCTTTCTGAGGCCGTTGACTAAATCGTCAGCGGCTTCTCCGCTTCACCGGAGCCGGGCCGGTGCTGGCGCGAATGACAAGATGGGAATTCAGCTTGTGGCGGATCTCGCCCGACACGCCGCCCTTCATCTGGCTGAGCAGGAGACCGACCGCGACATCGCCCGCATCGGCGCAGCGCGCCGACACGGTGGTGAGCGGCGGATAGGTGGTTTCACCGAGGACATCGTCGCAGCCGACGACACTGAACGATTTCGGCACCTCGACGTCGAGCGCCGCGAGCCCGGCCAGCAGACCCTGAGCGACCAGGTCGTCGAACGCGATCGCCGCGGTGACGCCGCTGGCGACGATCTGGGTGGCCGCTAGCCGGCCCGTGTCGTAGGATGGCGGGCGCGCGGGAACGGCAATCACCTTGAGCCCGCGCTTCTCCGCTTCGCGCCGGACGGCATTGCGCCGCTGCTGGTTGGACCACGATGTCGTCGGGCCGCTGACATAGGCGATGTGCCGGTGCCCCAGCTCGGCAAGATGCGCGATCGCAGCAGCGACGCCCGGCGCCGTGTCGATCAGGACCCGCGTAATGCCTTCGATATCGCGATTGATGAGCACCAGCGGCCGGCGCATCGCATGGCGGCGGATATGCTCTTCGTCCAGGCGAGACGAGGCGAGGACGAGCCCTTCCACCTGGCCGATGAAGCGGCCGACCAGCAATTCCTCACGCGCGGGATCCTCGTCCGAGTTGCCGAGGAAAACGCACAGCCCCGCCTGGTCGGCGCGAAGTTGCGCGGCCCTGATCAGCGGCGGAAAGAACGGGTTCGCGACATCCGAGACAATGAGAGCGACATTGCCATGGCGCCCGGTGGACAGTGCGCGGGCGACCTGATTTGGCACGTAGCCGAGCTTGTCGGCGACCGCCTTGACACGCCGGACGGTCTCCTCGGTCAGCATCTCGGGCCGCGAAAAGGCGCGCGATACGGTCGCACGGGAGACCCCGGAAGCCTTCGCCACCTGACTGATCGTCGGCACGACCGATGGACGCCCCTCCCCGCCGCTATCAGGATCGCGCTTCACCGCGGGCCGCCTCCTCTGCATCGCATCCAACTACACATGCCTCGGTCGGGCCCGGGGCGCAAGCTTGACATGCAACCGGTTGCATTACATTCTCTCCGCTTGGGGTGGCGGGCAAGCCCGACAGAACCATGGATGAGCATGACGGCTTCGGTTACTCCCTCAATCGCGACATTTAAGACGCGGGATGCGATGGGCCGTGCGGCTGCTGCGGATGTCGGTGTGGCGCTGCGCGACCGCCTCGCGCGGCAGAGCACGGCGCGGATGATATTTGCCGCGGCGCCAAGCCAGGCAGAGATGCTGGATGCCCTTGCACGCGAGCGCGATATCGACTGGCGGCGCGTCACAGCCTTCCACATGGACGAATATATCGGACTTCCTTCGGGCGCGCCGGAGCGCTTCGGGGCCTGGCTGACGCGTCACCTCTTCTCGCGT
Organism: Bradyrhizobium sp. CCBAU 11361; assembly: GCF_028128935.1. Taxonomy (NCBI): domain Bacteria; kingdom Pseudomonadati; phylum Pseudomonadota; class Alphaproteobacteria; order Hyphomicrobiales; family Nitrobacteraceae; genus Bradyrhizobium; species Bradyrhizobium sp. CCBAU 11361. Next base: position 104,448 of record NZ_LBJZ01000193.1, on the reverse strand, counting down.
GTCGCCTTCGGCACCGTTCACTTGATCGGACAAGAGCCGGATCCGGACCGGGAAGCGGCGCGCTATGCGGCCCTTCTTGCAGAGGCCCCGATCGACATCATTTGCCTCGGCATCGGCGTCAATGGTCACCTCGCCTTCAATGACCCGCCGGTCGCCGACCTGCACGATACGAAACAGGTCAAGGTCGTCGAACTCGACGCGATCTGCCGGCAGCAGCAGGTCGACGATGGATGTTTCCCGACCCTCGGGCAGGTCCCGACACATGCGATCACGCTGACGATTCCGCGGCTGCTGGACGCCGGCCAGCTGTTTTGCGTCGTGCCTGGCGCATCCAAGCGCACCGCCGTCGAGCGATCGCTGTACGGCCCGATCGGAACGGCCTGCCCGGCGAGCGCGCTCCGCACGCATCCGCGATGCGCGCTGTATCTCGACCAGGATTCCACGCCGCCGCAGCTCTCACCGCAAACACCGGCACGCGCATGACGGATCCGGCAACACGCGTCTGGGGCCGCGATCCGGAGACTGGACAGAATCGCACCATCGTCATTCAGGATGGCCGGATCTCGGACATCATTGCTGGCGGACACGATGACGGGCTGTGGCTGTCGCTCGGCCTGTTCGATCTGCAATTGAACGGCTTTGGCGGTTACGATCTCAATGCCCGCCCTGATCCCCAGACGGTCCGCGATCTCGTCTCGGCCGTCCACAGAAGCGGCGTGTCGCGCTTTGCCCCGACGCTGATCACGGCATCGCACGATGCGACCATCGACGCGCTACAGGCCATTGCGCAGGCACGCGACAGCGATCCGCTCATCAAGCATGCGATGCCATTCGTCCATCTTGAAGGACCGCATATCGCGCCGGAGGACGGTCCGCGCGGCGCGCATCCGGCCGAACATGTGAGGCCGCCGAGCCTCGACGAGTTCGACGCGTGGCAAGCCGCCAGCGGCAACCTCATCGGCCTCGCGACAATGTCGCCGCACTGGCCAGAAACGGAAGCATATGTACGTGGCCTTCGGACGCGCGGTGTTCGCGTTGCGCTTGGTCATACCAATGCGACGCCGGATCAGATCTCCGCTGCTGTTGCGGCGGGCGCAGTGTTGTCGACGCATCTTGGCAATGGCATCGCGGCCACGCTGCCGCGACATCCCAACCCGATCTGGTCTCAACTGGCCGAAGACAGGCTGTGGGCGAGCTTCATCGCCGATGGCCATCACCTCCCTCCTGAGACCTTCAAAGCCATGCTGCGTGCGAAGGGACTGGAGCGATCGATCCTGGTGTCGGACGCCGCCGCGCTCGCGGGGTGCACGCCTGGAATCTATGACGCGCCGATCGGCGGCAAGGTCGAACTGAAGGCGAACGGCCGGCTGGAGGTCGTCGGCACATCCTTACTGGCGGGCGCGGCCGTCAGCCTCAAGTTCGGAATAGCCACGGCCAGGCGCATGGCCGGATTGACCCTGGCAGAGGCGCTGAGGCTCGCAACCATCAATCCGCGCCTGCTGTTCAACCTTCCCGCGCTGACGGTGGGAGCACCGGCCGATCTGCTGCGATTCCGTCTCGGCGAGGATGGCTCTCTTGTGCCTGAGACGGTTTATGTCGCGGGCCGGCCTTACCCGCTCACCCCCTGAGGAATGAGACATGAACTGGCTTCGCATCGGGTTGATCGGCCCAGGGGCAATCGGTGAAACGCACGCGCGGGCGATACGAGCGCTCGACGAAACCGTCTTGTCCGCGATCGCCGGCGGCACGCCCGAGCAGATTGCGGCGTGCACGAACGGCGAACCTGTTCCGACATTCGCGACCGCCGAGGCGATGCTCGCAAGTGCCGAGATCGACGCGGTCGTGGTCTGCACCCCGAGCGGCGCGCATCATGACGTCGCGCTTGCTGCGATCGAGGCCGGACGGCACGTGCTCGTCGAAAAGCCGCTCTGCGTCGATCCGGCCGAGGCCGCATCGCTGGTCCGCGCGGCCGCGCGCTCGCAACTGACGTGCGGCGTTGTTTCGCAGCGCCGTCTCGAACCGCAACACCAGGCGATCAAGGCTCTGCTCGACGCAGGTCATCTCGGACAGGCGCGCCTGATCGAGGCGGCGATCCATTGGTACCGCTCCGACGCATACTACGCGGAGAAGCCGTGGCGCAGCGAAGCGGAGCACGGCGGAGGCTCGCTGTTCAATCAGGGCGTTCACAATCTCGACCTGATGCTTTGGTTGTTCGGGACTGTGGACAGTGTTCAGGGCAAGATGGCAACGCTCGGGCACACACACGCCGTCGAGGACACGACAGCGGCGCTGCTCTCCTTCGCGTCCGGCGCGCTCGGCGTGATCGTGACAAGCACGGCACTGCCTCCGGGACGGCCGGCCATGCTTCGGCTGTTCACGGACCGCGGCAGTTGCGAACTCGGAAACGACAGCATCGTCCGCTGGGATTTTCCCGGCGTCGCAGAGCCGCCAAGTGCGGCCGGGGTTGGCAGCGCCGCCAGCGATCCCAAGGCCATCGGGATCGAAGGACATATCGCGCAATGGCGCGACTTCGCTCAAGCCGTCCGGGAGCGACGGTCACCCGCGAGCTCGTTCAGGGACGGATTCGAAGCTGCGAGATTGGTCGACGCCATCTATCGATCGGCCTCGGGAGGTCGGGCCATCAGCCCCAACGAAGTCGCACCTGAGGTCATTCATGCCGACGAGTAACTCCGAGACGCTCGACATCGCCATCATTGGCGCGGCCCACCCACACGTCGAATATATACTTTCGGAGATTGCGAACCGAACCGACGTCAAGGTCGTGGCCATCGCCGATCATGACGCGGCGCGACGCGCCGAGCTCGAACGACGCACGATGGCGCCCGGCTACGCCGATCCACATGCGCTTTTGGACGCGCATCAGGTTCGAGCCGCAGCGGTCTTCACCGAATTCGGCCTTCGCGCTCCGATCGTGGCCGAACTCTTGCGCCGCGGCATCTTCGCGATCGCCGACAAGCCGATGGCGGTGACCCTGCCCCAGCTCGCAGCAATCGAGGAAACTCTCGCCGGGCGCAATTTGCTGACGCTTCTGCTGGAAAAACGCTTTTATCCGGTCACCCTCGCGCTCCGCTCGATCATCGACAGCGGCGAACTTGGAGACGTCGTATCCATCACCGCAACCGGGCCGCACAAGCTCGTCCCGAGCCGTCGTCCCGCGTGGATGTTCGAACCATCGACCTATGGCGGCATCCTCGCCGACCTCACGGTTCACGACATCGATCTCGCACTTTGGCTGACGGGATATACCAGCGGTACGGTCAGCGGCTGGATATCACCGATCGCGGCTGCCGGCACGACGGACTTTCCCGCGCTGGGGCGTGCCATCCTCGCCTGCGACGGCGGCCCACAATTCGCGATCGAAGTCGACTGGATCCAGCCCGAAGCTTCGCCACGGCATGGCGACTATGCCATGCGGATTTCCGGGACAAAGGGGCGCGCAGACGTTCTATTCGCTGAAAATAAACTGCTCGTCGAGACGGCGACGAGACCCCTGCGCGAAGTCGACCTGCCCGCGGGCGTCTCGCCTGCCGGCTTCGTCTTCGATCATCTCGCCCGTGGCAAGACCTTGCAAATTCCGACAAATGAAGCCCTGCGGGCCACGCGCATCGCGATACTCGCTCAGGAGAGTGCGGCAAATGGCGGCAAGCCCATGCGATGGAGTTGAGATTCCTCGCGGGCAGGCAGAAATACCACCCAGCTTATGAGTTCTCAGGCGGAATGCGCCAGCGCGTCGAACCTGTCGATCTCGTCGACGCGGATGTAGTGCTGGCCGGCGTCGTTCCAGATCTCAACGCAATAGTCGCGCTCTTTGACGAGACAGATTATTTCATTGCGCCAACAAGAACATCTCGCAAACATCGTCAAGTCGTCGCACCGTGCGACGTCCGACCACGAAAAGCGTCGCACGAGACGCGCTTTGTTCCAGGGCCCGAAGTGGAAAAACCCTGCGCTAGCGGGGCTTTGGGATGGTGGGCGCACCAGGGCTCGAACCTGGGACCCGCTGATTAAGAGTCAGCTGCTCTACCAACTGAGCTATGCGCCCGAAAGGCGGTGAATGCCTTGCGAGGCCGGTCGTTTAGCAAAGCGATCCGGGTCTGGCAAGCGATGCGGCGAATGTTTTCCAAGGGTTCGTCGATAAGCCCTGAAATGCGAAAAGCCGCCGGATTCCAGCGGCTTCGCCAAGGTTAATCCCGGGAAAATCCGGGCTGGCTCAGAGCCGGCCGTCGCGATCCCGGTCCGGGCCGCCGTCACGGTCGAAACGGTCGCCATGGAAGTGGTCCATGCCGCGCTCCATCATGCGGTCCATGCCGCGTTCCATGAAATGGCGGTGCGGGCCGTCCTCGCCGCCGCCGAACGGGCCGCGGTGCCGGGTCAGTGCGGCGAGGCGCCGCTTCTGGCCCTCGTCCAGGGTCTTGTAGAGGGGATCGGCGGCATCGGCGATCTTCTTCAGGGCCGCGGAGGAAGCCCCCATGTCCTCGGCCTGCTGGCGCAGGCGGGCGACCGGATCCTCGGGCTTGTCGGCGGCGCCGGGGGCGGCGCTCATGCGCGCATTGGCGCGGTCGATGCGCAGCTTGGCGAACTCGCGCACGGCGGCCTCGACCGGCGGCCACAGCTTCTCCTGGTCGGCGCTGAGCTTCAGCCCGGCATGGACGGCGGCGATCCGCGCGTCGACGAAGGCGGCGCGGTCTTCCGGGTTCATGCGGACGTGGCGGAAGTGCTCCATCCACGGGCGATGAAATTGGGCATAGACCGCGCCCGAGCCGGCGATGCTGAGCACGGCGATGGCGGCGATGGTGAACTTCCTCATCCGAACCTCCTCTGGAAGGATGCCCTGAAGATGGGCGCCGCGCGCCCCGCGCGCAACTTACAACTTGGACAGGGAGGGCGTCCTGACGAGGATGTAACGCCTGATTTTACCTCCAGCCGCAACCGGAAATCATTCGCAACAAAAAGGGCTTCCGCGCCTGGCACGGAAGCCCCTTCATTCATGCATCGTTTAGGTCAGTTGGTCGTGCTCTTCGACTCCTTCAGGAATTCGTCGATCAGCGGCTGGCCGACGCGGCTCGCGGCGTCCTTGTAGACCGGCTCCATCGCCTTGCGCATCGCCTCGTCCTGCTCCGGCGTGAGCTTGATGATCTCGCTCTTGCCGCCCTTCTTGATCTCGGCCAGCGCGTCGTCGTTCTCCTTCTGCGACTGCGTGTTGTTGAAGTCGGTCGCCTCCTTCATCGCCTTCGACAGCTGCTCGCGAATGTCGGCCGGCAGATCGTCCCAGAACTTCTTGTTCACGATCACGACGTAGCCGATGTAGCCGTGATTTGTCTCGGTGATGTACTTCTGCACCTCGTGCATCTTCTGGGTATAGATGTTCGACCAGGTGTTCTCCTGACCGTCGACCACGCCGGTCTGCAGCGCCTGGTAGACTTCCGAGAACGCCATCACCTGCGGCAGCGAGCCGAGCGCCTTGAACTGGGCCTGCAGCACGCGCGAGGACTGGATGCGGAATTTGACGCCCTGGTAATCGGTCGGCGCGATCAGCTTCTTGTTGGCGCTCATCTGCTTGAAGCCGTTGTCCCAATAGGCAAGGCCGGTGATGCCCTTGGAGTCCAAAAGCTTGAGCAGACGGAGGCCGAGCGGGCCTTCCGTCACCTTGCGCAGCGTCTTCAGGTCGGGAAGGATGTAGGGCAGATCGAACACCTCGAACTCGCGGATGCCGAGCGGGCCGAATTTCGAATTCGACGGCGCCAGCATCTGCACGCTGCCGAGCTGGAGCGCCTCGAGCTCTTCCTTGTCCTTGTAGAGCGTCGAGTTCGGATAGACCTCGACCTTGACCTTGCCGCCGGTGTACTTCTCGGCGAGCTCCTTGAATTTTTCCGACGCCTTGCCCTTCGGCGTGTCGGTGGCCACCACGTGGCTGAACTTGATGATAACAGGCGATTGGGCCGATGCCGGCCCGCTCAGCGCCAAAGCCGCAATCGATGCCGCAGCCCAAATGAGTTTCCGCATGCTTCCTCCAGTACGTTTTTTTGTGGGGCACGGACCGCCGGCCCCAAGCCTTAAATTCTTGGGAGGCAGCTTTATAGGGAAGCAGGCTGAGGCGCCATTGCCCCTTAGCAGGGGTCTCCTTGCAAAAATGCTGTATCCGGGCGGAAAACGTCCGCGGCGGCGATCAACGAAAAACGCGGTGCCAAGGGCACCGCGTTTCCGCCGTTTCATCCGGAGCGTGAACGTTCAGCTCGCCGCGGCCGTCGTCACGGTGTCGCGCTGGCGCTTCATGACGATCTTGTTGAGCGCGCCGAGATAGGCCTTGGCCGAGGCCACCAGCGTATCGGGATCGGCCGCGCGCGCCGTCATCGCACGTCCCTCATGCGACAGCCGCACGGAGACTTCCGCCTGCGCGTCGGTGCCTTCGGTCACGGCGTGGACCTGATACAGTTCGAGCTTGGCCTCGTGCGGCACCAGCGCCTTGATGCAGTTGAACACCGCGTCCACCGGACCGTTGCCCTCGGCTTCCTCGATCTTGATCTGGCCGTCGACGTCGAGCTTCATGGTCGCGCGCTGCGGGCCATGGGTGCCGGCGATCACGGTCAGCGAGGTCAGCTTGATGCGGTCGTGCGACGCCGCCAACTCCTCGTCGACCAGCGCCTCGATGTCCTCGTCGTAGATGTCCTTCTTGCGGTCGGCGAGCGCCTTCATCCGCGTGAACGCATCTTCCAGCTGGTTCGGACCGAGCTTGTAGCCCATCTCCTCCAGCTTGTGCACGAAGGCATGACGTCCGGAATGCTTGCCGAGCACCAGCGAGGACTGCTTCAGGCCGACCATCTCGGGCCGCATGATCTCGTAGGTGGAGGCGTCCTTCAGCACGCCGTCCTGGTGGATGCCGCTCTCATGCGCGAAGGCGTTCCGGCCGACGATCGCCTTGTTGTACTGCACCGGGAACGAGGTCGCCGCCGACACCACCTTCGAGGCACGGGTCAGCTGCGTGGTGTCGATCTTGTTCCACCACGGAAACACGTCGTTGCGGACGTTGATGGCCATCACGACTTCCTCGAGCGAAGCGTTGCCGGCCCGCTCGCCGATGCCGTTGACCGTGCATTCGATCTGGCGCGCACCGCCGGCGATGCCGGCCAGCGAGTTCGCCACCGCCATGCCGAGGTCGTTGTGGCAGTGAACCGAAAACACCGCCTTGTCGGAATTCGGCACCCGCTCGATCAAGGTGCGCATGAAGCGGCTATATTCCTCCGGCGTCGTGTAGCCGACGGTGTCGGGAATATTGACCGTGGTAGCGCCAGCCTTGATCACGGCCTCGACGATGCGACAGAGGTAGTCCATCTCGCTGCGGGTAGCATCTTCGGCCGACCATTCGACGTCGTCGATCTGGTTGCGAGCGCGGGTGACATTGGCAATCGAGAGCTCCATCACCTGCTCAGGCGTCATGTTCAGCTTGACGCGCATGTGCAGCGGCGAAGTCGCGATCACGGTGTGCACGCGGCCGCGCTTGGCGAATTTCACCGCTTCGGCGCAGCGATCGATGTCCTTTGGATTGGCGCGCGACAGACCGGCGATCACGGAATTCTTGGAACGGCGGGCGATCTCGCTGACGGCCTGGAAGTCGCCTTCGGACGTGATCGGGAAGCCCGCTTCGATGACGTCGACGCCCATGTCGTCGAGCATCTCGGCGATCTCGATCTTTTCCTCGAAGGTCATGGTGGCGCCGGGGCACTGCTCGCCGTCGCGCAGCGTGGTGTCGAAAATGATGACGCGGTCCTTATCGGACTTGTTCGCGGGGGCCATTGCAAAATTCCTTTTGAGCTTGCGCGCCGTCAGTCTGCTGGGCGCTTGAGATGTCCGGTGATCTCGACCAACCCCTGAGCGCCCAGGCGCGTGGCGCCCAGCCGGCCCTCAGGGGCAAGTAAGAAGAAGCCCGCCAAGACGGAGGGTGGGCAGCAGCGCGGCCGGGATCGTGGCGGCGGCCAGAGCCACCTCCCCCGAAATCCCATCGATTTGGCCGCGAATCAGCATTGCCAGACCCTTTTGAGCCCTCAAATCCTCGGGCAAAACCGTTGACGGTTGGTTGCCGGGAGGCCCAATGCGGTTGTTTCTAGACGAGAAACAGGCGCAACTGCAACGCCAAAAGATGGTCAGGGGAACTGACCTACCATGGACGCGAGCGTGCTCCCGGCTATTGGGAAAAGCGCAACGAAGCCACGTCATTGGTGTCGTCCTGGCGAACGCTAGGACCCATACCGCGAGGTCTGTCCGTGGAGATCGATTGCAGTACAAGACGCGCCTTCGCCAAACCACTCCCTGGGATAATGGGTCCTGGCGTTCGCCAGGACGACGATGGGAGACATTTGCGCACAATTGCCTCAACGTCGTCATTGCGAGCGAAGCGAAGGAGTCTTTCCGCCGTGACAGTCTGGATTGCTTCGCTACGCTCGCAATGACGGAGCAAGGTGCAACGTCATAGTGATCCAACTCCCCTATCTAGGAGTTATCCCGTGCGGCGCGCGCGGGCCCGGCTTTCCCAGCGGTCCAGCATCTGACCGAGCTCGCCGGTGGCCATCGGCACCGCCTTGCCGGTTTTTGCGATCTCGTTGGTGTTGGCCGGCGCGTTGGCGTTGAGCCAATCCGGCTCGGTATACTCCCGCCAGCGGCGCGCCTCCGCCCGGCGTTTGCGGGAGACGTAGACGCGGGTGAAATAGCCGGCCACGAATGCGATCGCGAGCAGCATGACCAGTACGACGACAGCTAACACCATGAGTTCCGGCCTCTTTCCCCCGAGGAATGTTCTGCCAGCAACGCGCGCGAGGTCAAGGCTTGACAGGCCCTGAAACCGGTCCCGGTTAGCCGCGCACTGGCAGGACGAATTGTCGGCTCGGACTTTGCACAGCCGCAATGCGGCGATGTTGCGGCGTTCGCGACATCGCACGGAGGATGCGAACCTGCCCCTCGCAACCGGACGCGGACCGGACTAACCTTCGACCGTACGGCCGGATCAACCGGCCGGTAAACATGACCGGGAGGACGCGATGACACGCCAGGAGACTCGTGACCACGAGCAGCGTGACCAGGATGCTGCGCTTTCACGACGGACACTTGTCCGGGGGCTTGCGCTCGGTGCCGCCGCCACGATGGCCGGCCCGGCGCTGGCCCAGACCGGACCTGCCGCTCCGCCGACGACGATCACCACCCCGCCGCGCGATTTCGGCCCCAACGGCGCGCCGACCACGTATTTCTGGGACCCCGACATCATCGCGGTCGATCCGTCCTTCGAAGATCTCGCGCAGCCCAACACCGCGATCAAGCGCCTTCACACCGGCCTGTTGTGGGCCGAGGGCCCGGCGTGGAGCGCGCAGGGCCGTTACCTCTTGTGGAGCGACATTCCCAACAACCGGCAGATGCGCTGGACCGAGGACGACGGCCGCGTCAGCGTGTTCCGCTCCCCCTCCAACAACTCCAACGGCAATTCGTTCGACTTCCAGGGCCGTCAGCTCTCCTGCGAACATTTGACCCGGCGGGTGACGCGCTACGAGCATGACGGCACCGCCACGGTGCTCGCCGACTCCTATCAGGGCAAGCGGCTGAATTCGCCGAACGACGTCGCAGCGCATCCCGACGGCAGCTACTGGTTCACCGATCCGCCCTATGGCGGCCAGTTGTACGAAGGCGAGCCCGACGTCGCGGGCGGCCCGAGCAATTCTGGCGGCAAGCTCAATCCGCGGATCGGACAGCCGGCCGGCTTCACACCGGGCAAGCGCGAACTGCCGACCAACTGCTACCGCATCGATCCCTCAGGCCGCGTCGACCTCGTCGTCACCGAGGAGCAGGTGCCGGATCCGAACGGTCTGTGCTTCTCGCCCGATTTCAAGAAGCTCTACGTCGTCTCGACCGGCAAGGGACCGGGCGACAGCGGCCCCGGCGGCAAGGGTGAGATTTTCGTGTTCGACGTCGGGGCGGACAACAAGCTCTCCAACCAGAAGCGCTTCTCCGACTGCACGATCGACGGCGTGAAGTGCGGCCCGGACGGCGTGCGCTGCGACGTCAACGGCAATGTCTGGGCCTCCAGCAATGCGGGCCGCGCCGTCGGCTATAGCGGCGTGACGGTGTGGTCGCCGGCGGGCAAGCTGCTCGGCCGCATCCGCCTGCCGGAAGTGTGCGGCAACGTCTGCTTCGGCGGCCCCAAGCGCAACCGCCTGTTCATGGCCGCGAGCCAGTCGCTCTACGCCGTGTACACGGCGACGCAAGGCGCAGGTCCGGGCTGAGCGGCACAAGCCTCCAATTGCGAGACGGCGCCGGCGGTCCTCGCCGGCGCCGAATTATTTCCATCGCTCCGTCGATGCTTGAACCGGGCAACAGAGGTGACTTCCGGACAGAGCGCGTGATAATTGAGCCATGGCAGACAAAATTCGCGTCGTTGTTCTCTATGGCGGCAGGTCCGGTGAGCATGAGGTCTCGCTGAAATCGGCCGCTTCCGTATTCAGGCATCTCGACCGTACCCGCTTCGAGGTGATCCCGGTCTCCATCGACAAGACGGGCCGGTGGCAATGGAATGACCTTCGGACGCTCGATCAGGCGCACGCGGCGGCCTTGCCGATCCTGCCCGATGCGCCGGAGATGCGGCTCGCCAGGGGACCTGATGGACGCGGCGTCCTCATGCCGATCACGCAAGGCGCCGCCGACCCGATCGAAATCGACGTCGTCTTTCCGGTCATCCACGGGCCGCTTTGCGAGGACGGCACCGTGCAGGGCCTGCTGGAATTGGCCGACGTCGCCTATGTGGGATCGGGCGTTCTCGCCTCCGCCGTCAGCATGGACAAGGATGTCGCCAAGCGGCTCGCCGAATTCGCCGGCATTCCGGTCGCGCCCTATCGCGTGCTCACCCGCAAGGCCTACGTTCAGGACCGCAACTCATCGCTTGCGAAGGCGGTCGAAGGCTTGAGCCTCCCGGTCTTCGTCAAGCCATGCAACATGGGCTCCAGTGTCGGCATTCACAAGGTCAAGACACCGGATGCGCTCGAAGCGGCGCTCGATGATGCGTTTCGCTATGACGTCAAGGTGCTGGTCGAACAGGGCATCGACGCGCGCGAGATCGAGGTCGCGGTGCTCGACGGCGAGACGCTGTTCGCGAGCGTCGCCAGCGAGCTGAACCCCAACGCCCATCACGAGTTCTATTCCTACGAGGCAAAATATCTCGATCCCGATGGCGCTCGGGTCGACCTTCCGGCCAAGCTCGACGCGGCTCAGATGGAGCGCGTCCGGTCGCTCGCCACCCGGGTGTTCGCGGCGCTCGAATGCAGCGGCTTCGCCCGCGTCGACTTCTTCCTCGACCGGAAAACCGGCGAGTTCTGCTTCAACGAGATCAACACCCTGCCCGGCTTCACGTCGATCAGCATGTATCCGAAGATGATGGAAGCCTCGGGCGTACCGTATGGCGAGTTGCTAACGCGTCTCGTCAATCTGGCGCTGGACCGGCACGGGCAGAGGCAAGCTCTGGAGCGGGGTTACGCGAGCTAGTCGATCTCCGGTCGCTCCATGCCGGGCACACGGCCGCGCAAGGCGCGCGGGGCCGCGTTGAAGTAACACAGCGCGATCATGCCCGTCGCCTCCTGAGCGAGCGGTGGGCATTCCTGTCTTTCGCAGATGCGTTGTGCGGCGGCGCACCGCGTATCGACCTTGGGCGATGTTGACTTTCCGCCGTCCCGCTCCCCATACTTCGCAAAAAGATAACAACCAATCAAAAGACGGTCTTGAGGGAGGATAGGATGCCGACTTCACGCAGGCAGCTGCTGAAGAGCTCGGCGGCTGCTGCCGCCGCACTCAGCCTCGATTGGACAAGGGCCCAGGCGCAAGCCGAGACGTTGCGCATCGGCCTGATCTACGACCTCACCGGCCCGTTCGCCGCCGGCGGCTCGGTCGCCTCGTCAATCGGGGCGCAGATCGCGATCGATCTCGTCAACGAGAAAGGCGGAGTCGGCGGCAAGACCAAGATTGCTCCAGTCGCCGCGGATTCCCAGAGCAAACCCGACGTTGCGATCAACGAGGCCGAACGCCTGATCAGCCAGGAGAAGATCGACATCATCAACGGCGTCTATGCGAGCTCGCATGCGGTGCCACTCGCGGCGAAGGTCGAGCAGCAGAAGAAGATCCTCTGGATCACGACCGCGGTCTCGACCGCCGTGTTCAAGGACAAGAACCTGCAATACGTGTTTCGCGCGCAGATCCATTCCGACCAGTACGGCCAGGCCTTTGCCGGTTTCCTCGCCGAGCATGCGAAAGCAAAGCTCGGAATGGATCCCAAGGAGGTCAAGGTCGCGCTGATCCATGAGGACGGCCCCTACGGTGTCGGCGTCGCCGCCGCCGACGAGGCCTATGCCAAGGAGGCCGGCATCCAGGTGGTGCTGCGCGAGGGCTATTCGGCCTCGGCGCCCGATCTCTCGGTGCTGGTGACCAAGATCAAGCGGGCCAAGGCCGACGTGATCTCGCATGCCGGCTACAACCCCGACATCACCCTGTTCCTGCGCCAGGCCCGCGAGAGCGGTCTACGCTTCAAGATGCTGTTCGGTGCCGGCGCCGGCTACAGCCAGCTCGACAAGCTGCGCGCCACTTTTGGTCCCGACATCGACAATTTCTGCAACATCGATCCGGTACCGGCGCAGCTGCTCGATCCGGCAAAGCTGGCGCCAGGTATCGGCGATCTGACCACCGCCATGGTGGCGCGCTACAAGGCCAAGACCGGCGCCACCGACGTGCCGCCGCATTGCTCGATGGGCTTCAACCAGACCTGGGTGCTGCTCAACAACGTGCTGCCGGTCGCCAAGGAAAAGTACGGCAGCTTCGAGCCCGAGGCGATCCGCAAGGCCGCGCTCGACGTCGACATCCCCGCCGGCGGCACCATCCAGGGCTATGGCGTGAAATTCTTCCCGCCGGGCACGCCGCTCTCGGGCCAGAACGAACGCTCGACGCCGGTCGTGATGCAGAACGCCGGCGAGCACATCTCGGTGGTGTGGCCGACGAACATCCGCACGCAGGATCCGGTGTTTCCGCTGCCGAAGGGCTCGACTTACGGGACGTGAAGGGCGGCGCTGGCGGTGCACCCTCTCCCCTTGTGGGAGAGGGTGGCTCGCCGCGCAGCGGCGAGACGGGTGAGGGGTTTTCCGCGCGCACGCCTCTCGCATTTGAGCTTGCGGAGACAGCCCCCTCATCCGGCGCTTCGCGCCACCTTCTCCCACAAGGGGAGAAGGATTGGCAGTGTGCCAGAGGCTAGCTCAGCGAACTCATCGCCTACAGCAGCACCCGCCGCCCCTCTTCCGCGGCCCAATACCCCGCGTAATTCACCTTGATCGTCTCGTAGGCCAGGGCGAGGTCCGACAGCGGCTGCCGGCCGGTCGCGGCGCATTCCATGAAATCCTGGATCTCCTGCAAATACCCGCGCGTCCACTCCTCCTCGAGGCGGACATATTGCCAGCCGGTTTTGCGGTCGACCTTTTCGGTGATGTAGACGTTTGCGAGCTTCTCCTCAGAGGTCTGGTAGCTCATCAGATGCGTGTTCGGCGTGATGTTGGCGAACAGCGAGCCGCCGGACGTGTAGGTTTCGACCAGATTGCGCACGCCGCCCATGATCATGTCGCCGGAAAACACGGTGGCCTTGGTGCCGTCGGAGAATGTCGCCGTCAGCGTGCCCCAGTCCTCGACATCGACGGGGTTGGCCTTGATGTAGGTGCGCTCCTCCGGCTTCAGGCTGGCTGTGACGTTGCCGACATCGCCGGTGACGCTGGCGACGCGGATGGTTTCGCCGCGCGCCCTGGCTTCAACCTGTTTCAGATAGAGCACGGCGGAGAGCGGGTGACAGCCCATGCGGATCAGCGAGCCGCCGCCCGTCATCGCCCATTGCGCGGCATGCGCCGCGTGCGAGCCGGAATGGCTCTCCTCGCCCTTCATGAACAGGATCTTGTCCCTGGTCGCCTTGATGATCTCCGCGGTCTTGGTTACTGCGGCCGCGTAGATCCAGTCCTCGGCATACATGAACAGCTTGCCGGTGCGCTCGATCGCGGCGCGCGTCGCGTCCATCTCCTCGAGCACGCGCTCATACATCAGCGCCTTCGGCACGTGCTTGCCGATCGGCTGCTGGTCGCCCTCGCGGCCGAAATAACCGGCAAAGGGCTTCTCGCAGATCACGTGCTTGCCGGCCTGCATGCTGGCAACGATCATCCCTGCGTGGAGATTGGGCGGGGTGCAGATGTCGATGACGTCGAGCTCGCGGTCGGCGATCAGCTCGGCGAAGCTGCGATAGACGCGCGGGATTGCGTGGCGGCCGGCGAATGCGACGACATGGTCGCCGCGCGCGGCCACCGCCGCGACCTCGTCGTCCACGCCATAGACGCGCCGGAACGCGTACATGTGCAGCTCCGACACGAAGCCGCAGCCGACGAGTCCCACCCTGATCCTGGCCATAGCGCCCCCTCACCGATGCTTTGGGCGGCACTATAGCGCGCTTGGAGGCCTATTCCACCGAGACGCGCACCACGCCGGCGCTCATCATGCCGAGCGCGCGGGCTGCGGGCACCGAGAGATCGACGATACGGCCGCGGATGAAGGGGCCACGATCATTGACGCGGCATTGGATCGAGCGGCTGCCGTAGGACACCCTCAGCACGGTGCCAAATGGGCGCGTGCGGTGGGCACAGGTCAGCTCGGAACCTTTGCCTTTTCCGTACCCGTAATATGAGGCAAGTCCGCTTTCGGCATGCGCCAGAGAAAATGTCGCAAGACAAAATAATAAAGTGGTCAGCGCTCGCACGGCACCGCTCCCCGGTTGGCCCTGCCCGTGCTGCAAACGTCGCCTTGTTCCCCGAAGTTCCGGGAACACTGCCGGGTCACCCCGGCAGTGCGATCACACATTGTTACTGTTTGTGAAAGATCAGCGTGCGCAGCTCGATACTCTCACGCGGCGGCGCATCGGCGGGCGTGGTCGGATCGACGAAGGCGGTGTGGGGCCCGAAGCGGGTGCGGCCGTCGGTCGTCGAGTCGTAGCACTTGAGCAGCAACGCCTCGTCCGGCGTCATCTCCGGGAAATAGAACCAGCGGTGGTTCGGATTGTATTTCACCGAATAGGTCTCGCCGCGGCGGTTGGGATAGATCAGGTCGGAGGCGACAAGATCGTCCGGCGCGACCGTGGTGCCGTCGGCCATCGCGAGCGGCGAGTCGCGCAAGGGACCGCGGATCGGCCGCCACAGATTGATCACCTGCACGCGCCCCTTCAGCAGCTCGTCGGCCTCGTCAGGCAGATGCTCGCGCACGCGGTTGGCGCCGGAGACGGCGGTCTGGTCGACATGGACGCGCGTCGCCGGCTGGCGCGGACCACCATCGCGAATATCGGCAGCGCCCTCGACGCGCTTGCGCACGGTATGGTCAAAAATGAGAACGCGATCGGCCTTCAGCGTCGCCCGCAAGAAGGCCTCGACGGCGGGATAATAGACCGCCCTCACCTCCGCGTCGTCGTAGAAGTCCTTCACCTGGGTTGGATGGCGCACCAGCGCAAAGCCCTCGCGATCGAGCGAGATGTTGTTCGCGATCAGCCGCGCGTCGAAGATCGGCACCTGATGCGGCTCCGGCAGCGACGTGCTTTTCGGCTCGCCCAGCGGCGGATCGAAGGCGTAGGTGCGCGGCTTGCCCGGTGTCGGCGCGAGGTAGTTGAGTTCGGCGGTGACGAAGGGAAGCGATTCGATTCTTGTTTCTTGCAGGCCCATGGCCGGTCTCCCGATGTGGTCGTCGGTTTGATTTTTGGCGGGGCGCGCGCGGCTGCAAGGGAGGTGGTGCAAATAGCAATGTCACTGTCGCCGTTAGCGCAAAATGCAGAAGGAACATTCCGAGGATGGTCCTACGCGCACTGCTCCCCTTCTCCCCTTGTGGGAGAAGGTGGCGCGAAGCGCCGGATGAGGGGTATCTATCCGCGAGCTCAACAGGGAGATATCAGTGCGCGGAGAGAGACCCCTCACCCGTCTCGCCGCTATCGCGGCGAGCCACCCTCTCCCACAAGGGGAGAGGGGAAGAAGCAGCGCTACACGCTGCAGCGCGTCCGGGACACGACCGCTGCCTACAACCCCGCCTTGGCGATCGCGTCCGCAAAGGAGCGGTCGACGATCTCGGCCGCATCGAGCTTCTGCCTGATCAGGCCCCAGCGGAAATAGAGGTCGATCGTGCCCTGCTCGTCCGCGACCACGCCGTCATCGATTGGCGCGATGCGGATCTTTGCGCGCGACAGCCAGTTGAGCGGCACGGCGGTCGGGATGTTCATCAGCCGGCCCCAGGTCGCGGCATAGCTGTCGACGTTGTTCAGCGACCAGGCCCGCGCGGTGGTCAGGCGGCGGATGAAGTCGGTCAGCTCGGTGCGCTTGTCGCGGATGGCGTCGGGCCGCGCCACCTGGAAGCTCAGGCCCGGCGTCAGCCCTTCCGAGGTGATGATGCGGCGCGATTTGAACAGCACCTCCTCCTGGCTCACGTAAGGCTCCCAGGTCGACCACGCATCGACCGAGCCTTGCGTGTAGGCGATCTTGGCATCCGATGGCGCCAGGAACGCGATCTGCACGTCGGACGCAGCCCAGCCGTTCTTCTCGAGCGCGGCGAGGATCAACTGATGGCCGATCGAGCCGCGACCGGTCGCGATCTTCTTGCCGCGCAGGTCGGCGAAAGTCTTGATCGGCGAGTTCTCGGGCACGAGGATGGCGAGCCCCTCGCGCGTCTGCCGGATCGCGGCGATCGCCTTCACCGGCGCACCGGAGGCGGCGGCGAAGGTGAAGGGCGCATCGCCAACGAGCCCGGTCTCGATCGCACCGGCGCTGAGCGCCTCGAGCAACGGCGCTGCGGCCGGAAACTCCTTCCACTCGATCTTGTAGGGGACATCCTTGAGCACGCCTGCCGCTTCCATCACGGCCTGCGCATTGCCTTTCTGGTCTCCGACGCGGAGCGTGGTCTGCGCTGCCGCCAGCTCCAACGAACCGAACAGCAGCGCACCGGCCAGCATGAGGCGGATCATTCCGCGGCCTCGCCGCGAACGGCCCGGCGCTTGGCGACGAGTTGGCGCGTGAGCGGGATCAGCTCACGGCCATATTCGATGGTATCGGGAAGCGGATCGAAGCCGCGGATCAGGAAGTGGCTGACGCCAAGGTCGTAGTAGTCGCCGAAGACCTCGGCGACCTGCTCGGGGGTGCCGACCAGTGCGGTGGTGTTGCTGTTGGCGCCGGTAAGCTTTGCGATCTCGGTCCAGAGCCGCTTGTCGATCCGGCTGCCCTGGTCGGCGAGCGCGAGCAGGCGCCGTGCGCCGGCGGTGGCATGGCCGTCGGCGGGCTTGCGGTAGCCGGTCTTGTCCTGAAGCGCGGTGGCCCGCGCCAGAATCTCCTCCGCCTTCTCCCAGGCCTGCTTTTCGGTGGGCGCAATGATCGGCCGCACCGAGAGGCTGAAGCGCGGCGTCGGCCGGCCCTGCCGGACCGCGGCGTTGTGAACGCGGGAGGTGACGTCGCGCACCTGGGCATAGGATTCACCCCACAGCGCAAAGGTGTCGGCATGCTTGCCGGCGACATCGATCGCGGCGTCGGAGCCGCCGCCGACGAAGGTGTAGATGCCACCCTTCTGCAGCGGCTTCACCTGCGAAAAGCCGTTCTCGACTTTGTAGTACTTGCCGCTGTAGTTGAACGGCTTCTCGCTGGTCCATTCCAGCCGCACCACATCGAGGAATTCGCCAGTGCGGGCGTAACGCTCGTCCTTGTCGTCGAGCGTGTTGCCGTCCTGCCTGAGCTCGGTCGCATTGCCACCGGTGATGACGTGCAGCGAGACGCGGCCACCATAGAATTGGTCGAGCGTCGCGAGCTGGCGCGCCAGCAGCGTCGGGGCGGTGAAGCCTGGACGCTGCGCGATCATGACCTTGAGCGATTTGGTGATGGTGAGGACATGCTGGGCGACCTGCAACGCATCCGGCGTCGTCGAATGGAACGCCAGCAGCGCACGATCGAACCCGGCAAGCTCGTGCGCCTTCGCCACTGTCTCGATATAGGCCGGATCGAGCACCGGACCCTGGCGCACGATGGTCTCGGAAGCGTTGCTGTTAGCGATAAAGCCGATGAACTCGACCGACATGGTCGTCTCCCTGATTGTTTTGCGGAAAGGCTAGAGGCCCAATGCGGCACGGCCGAGGCCGACGCGCGTGGAATCGTCCTGCGGCGTGTGCACGCGACCGCACAGCACGTCGCGATAGTGCCGCTCCAGCGGATTGGCGCGGGAGAGGCCGTGATTGCCGGTGAGCGACAACGCGTCCTCGACGGCGGCCACCGCGTTGTTGGTGACGGAGAGCTTGATCACGTTGGACTCGGCCGCCGAAAGCTCGACACCGTCGTCGAAATCACCGGCAAAGGAGGCGATCAGCCGCGCATTGACCGCGAGCCGGGCCTCGATGGCGCCGAGGATCTCCTGCGCGCGGGCTAAGGTCGCAAGCGGCGCGCCGTGGCTGGCGGGAACGCGTTGCTTCAGGAACGAGATCAGCCAGTCGCGCGCGGCGCGGGCGACACCGTCATAAATCGCGGCAACGAAGATGGTGTGTACCGTGGCCTGTGTGACGTCCGGCGCGCGCCAATCAACAGGTCTGCGAACATCGACCTCGGCATCGAGCGGGATCACGACGTCGTCGAAAATCACGTCGTGGCTGCCGCTGGCACGCAGGCCATGATGGTCCCAGGTCTCGACGATGCGGCTGCCCGGCAGTCCTGCCGGCACCAGGAACTGTCCGACCCGCGGCTCGGCCTCGTCGGTCCGGGCCCAGACCAGATACCATTTCAGGATCGGCGAACCCGTCGAATAGATCTTGTGGCCGGTCAGGCGCCAGCCCGTCTCGGTCCGCCGCGCGATCGTCGCTGGCAGGCCGCCGCGCGCGGGCGAGCCGAGTTCGGGCTCGACGCGCAGCGCATTGACGAGCGCGAGGCCTTCGACGGTCTCGCGCGCAAGCTTGCGCGACAGCCGCGCCGGCCAGGTCGGGCTACGCGCCATGACGAGATGGTTGATGTAGTGCATCGACAGCACCAGCGCGGTGGACGGATCGGCCTTGCCGACGATGCCGATGACGCGCGCGGCGTAGCGTGCGCCGGCGCCGGCCCCGCCATGAGCTGCCGGAACCGTCAGCGACAGCAGGCCGGCCTCGGAAAGCTCGCGAAAATTCTCGAACGGAAAGCTGCCGGTACGGTCGTGCTCGGCCGCGCGCGCGGCGAAAGCTTCGGCCAGCGCCTCGGCACGGGCGATATAGTCGGGTTCGCTATGAGCCGTGCGGCCCTTGGCTATAGAGGTCACCATGTGGCATCCAATCCCAGAAGGCCGAGGATCTGGCGGCGCAGGTCGGCCAGATACGGGTCGCCGCGATGACGCGGATAGGGCCGGTCGACGCGGATGTCGGCTTCCACGCGCGCGGGGCGATCGCTGAAGACAATGACTCGGTTGGCGAGCACCAGGGCTTCCTCGGCATCGTGCGTCACCAACAGCGTGGTAAACCCCTTGCGCTGCCAGAGCGAGACGAGCTCGGCCTGCATGGTGATGCGGGTGAGCGAGTCGAGCTTGCCGAGCGGTTCGTCGAGGATCAGGATTTTGGGATCGTTGACCAGCGCACGCGCCAGGGCGACGCGCTGCGCCATGCCGCCGGAGAGCTGGTGCGGATAGGCCTTCCGGAAGGACGACAGCCCGACGAGATCGAGCGCATCGTCCACGCGCTGCCGCTGGCTCCTCAGGATGCCCTGGGCCTCGAGGCCCAGGGCGACGTTGTCCCAGACCGACCGCCAGGGAAACAGGGTCGGATCCTGGAACACGACGACGCGGGAGGGATGCGGCCGGGTGATGCGGGCCTCGTCCTCACGCAGCGTCCCTGCCCTGGGCTTGTCGAGACCCGCGACGAGGCGCAGCAAGGTCGACTTGCCGCAGCCGGAGGGGCCGAGCAGCGCGACGAACTCGCCCGACTCGACCGAGATGCTGACGTCGCTGAGCACCAGCAGCTCGGCACCGTCGATGTCGAAGGCGTGGCTGACCTGCTCGATGTCGAGCGCGGCGCCGGCGGCGGGATGAGTGGCGACTTCGGCCAGTGCGACTGTGGCTACCATTTCACGGTCCCCTTCTGCCAGACCAGCAGGCGGTCGCGGATCGCGAACAGCAGCGTGATCGCGCCGGAGCAGAGCAGCGACATCACGATCAGCGCTGCGTACATGTTGGCGTAAGCGGCCCAGCCCTGCGCCCATTGCAGGTACCAGCCGAGGCCGGCCTTGACGCCGATCATCTCGGCGACGACCAGCACGGCGAAGGACGAACCGAGCCCCATGAACAGGCCGACGAAGACATGCGGGAGCGCGGCGGGGATCGCGACCTTCAGCACCAGGAAGGACGGCTTTGCGCCCAGCGTGCGCGCGACGTCGTAATAGGCGTTGCTGACGCTCGCGACACCCGACCAGGTCAGCACGGTGACGGGGAAGCCGGTCGCGAGCGCGATCAGGAAGGTCGAGGCACTCCAGCTCGACGGGAAGCTGAAGAATGCGATCGGCAGCCAGGCGGTCGCCGGCAGCGGGCCGATGAAGCGCAGCACCGGATGCACCCAATAGCCAACCGCGCGCGACCAGCCGATCGAGACGCCGGTCAGGAAACCGACCGTGGCGCCGATCAGATAACCGCCGAGCTGGAGCTTGACCGAAGCGAACACGCTGTCGAGCAGCTTGGGCAGGTCGTCGGTGTAGACCTCGATGATCGACTGCGGCGGCGGAAAGAAAGGCAGCGGCAGCCAGGCGAATTTTGCGGTGGCGACTTCCCACAAGGTCAGGAAAGCACCGAGCGCGACGAGCCAGGGCGCGCGCTGGTGCAACGCCTTGCCCGCCGAGCCGAGGTAGTCCGCACCGACGGTGCCGAACAGCGCGACGGCCGCGATGACGAAGGCGGCAATGCCGAGCGAATGCGTGCGCGACCAGTCGCCGACATCGTCCCACCACAGGCAGGACAGGCCGAAGGCGATCCAGGCGACGCTGGCGAGAATGCCGACGCCGGAGTCCCGTACCCAGGTCGCGAGCAGCGGTGCGCGCGAGAGGCGCGGCGCGCCGGAGGCGAGGCCGTCAGACAGCGAATACGTCGACATAGATGCGCTCCGCGAATTTGGCAGTATCGGTGCTCTGCTTGAAGACCTGCACGCTCTTCAGGTCGTCGGCATAGGCCTTGAGCTCGCGCTTCAGCACCTCGCCGACCGGATGATGGTGATGGGTGTGGTAGCGCACCATGCCCTCGATATCGGCGAGCGTCGCCGTCTTCGGCGCGTAGGGCTGGAACGACTTCGCCGTGACGGACGGATTTTGCGAGGTGAACATCGCGGCATCGAGCAGCGCCTGCGTGATGGCGCGCGCGACCTGCGGCTCCTCGCGCACCAGGCTGCCGCGCAGGCCGAGGATGCAGCAGCTCTTGTCGCGATATTCGCCATCGAGATTGGAAGCCACCTCTTTGTACTGGGTGTCCTTGAGCCAGAGATAGCCAAGCGGATCAGACGACAGGAAGGCCTGCACCTCGCCCTTCTCGACCGCGACGTTGAGAAGGTTGCCGGGATAGGCGCGCCAGTCGACGTCCTTGACCGGATCGATGCCGAGCCGGGCGAGCTGGATCGAGAAGAAGTTCTTGTCAGGACCGGCGAGGTCGCCGACCGCGACGATCTTGCCCTTGAGATCGGCGAGCTTGGCGACGCCGGAATCGTTGCGCGTCAGCACGCGCATGCAGCCGCCATGGGTGCCGGCGGCGATCTTGACGTCAAAGCCCTGCTCCAGCGGCTTCAGCCAGCGCAGCGCCATGCCGAGGCCGGCATCGCTCTTGCCGGTCGCGATCGCCTCGAGCAGCTGGTCGGTCGATCCGGAATAGTTGACGAGCTCGACGTCGAGATTGTGCTTCTGGAAGAAGCCGTGCTCGATGGCGACCGGGACCGGCGCGAGGCACACCGCGCCGGCGTTCCACGACAGTTTCAGCTTGCGCGGCGCGCCGGTGAGCGCTGGGCTATCTGCCGCCGTCCGGCACAGCGGGAACTCCGAGAGGTCGACACCGGGCGCGATCGCCTGTGGCGCAAAGGCCTGCGCGCCGAGCGCACCCAGCGGCGCGGCGAAAGCGGCAGCGAGCCCCGCCTGGAGCAGGTGACGTCGATCGAGGCTCGATCCGCCGCGCTTGTTCTCGTTGTTCATCGGCCCCTGGCTCCTGCGCTGGCACGGCTCCGCCATTCGCGCAACGGATGACGTTGCGCATGTTCCGTGCGGAGCTGCGTTGAGAGAATATCTTTTCAGCGGCGCTTCCCGCGCCGCGTTGATGCGATGCGCAAATCATGCGGCGCGCCTGCCGCATCGTCAATGAAATGGAATTTCGAATGTGGCGCGAGGTAAAGTCATTCTCTCCACCGGCGCGTGCAGGAACGATGAAACGATTTCCGCCGATGCATCGGTTGGCAGAGAGCCCTTGCGACTCTTTCCCCTGCTTCATTCCTGCGCAGCATCGGCCGCGCACGCCGCACGTTCTCGAAAACAACGCCTCACTGAAACGTCGTTGCCTGGCGCAGGCACAATACGGACGGCCATTTCATTGACTGCGCGTCGCGCGCTCATAGACTTGATCGTCCCGCTGCATCGTTCGCTCACGCGCCGTGAGCAAACCAACAAGACAGATCACATGAGCATCAACTTCTCTTCTCTCGATCATTCGATCACGCGCCGACTTGCGACCTCGCTGCTGGCCGCCGCCATCACTTTGTCGACGGCAGCTGCATCACTCGCGGCCGACGCCGTCGTGCTGCGCGTCGGCGACCAGAAGGGCGGCAATCGCTCGCTGCTCGAAATCTCCGGCTACGCGAAGGACCTGCCCTACAAGATCGAATGGTCGGAATTCCCGGCGGCGGCGCCGATCCTGGAAGCACTCAACGCCGGCGCGCTCGACGTCGGCTACACCGGCGATCTCTCCTTCCTGTCGGTCTATGCGGCGGGTGCGCCGATCAAGGCGATCGGCGGCACGCGTTCGGATGCGAAGACGCAGGCGATCCTCGTGCGGCAGGATTCGCCGATCAAGTCGGCGGCCGACCTCAGGGGCAAGCGCCTCGCCGGCACGCGCGGCGGCTGGGGCCAGTTCCTGATCGACGCGACGCTGGAGAAGGCGCAGATCAAGCTGGAGGACGCGACCTTCGCGCCGCTCGGCCCCGTGGATGCCAAGATCGCGCTGGTCGCCGGCTCGATCGACGCCTGGGCGGTGTGGGAGCCCTACGTCTCCTTCGCGACGCTGAAGGACAAGGCCCGCGTGATCGCCGACGGCGAAGGCCTGACGCCGACCATCACCTTCATCGTCGCCTCCAACAATGCCATCGCCACCAAGCGCGCGGCCGTGCACGACCTCGTGCAGCGGTTGAACAAGGCACGGCTGTGGTCGCTGGATCATGTTGCCGAATACGCCAGGAGCACGGCCGAGCTGACCAGGCTGCCGGAGGACGTACTGCTGTCGGCCTACACCGCGCAGCGCACCAGCCCGATCGTGATCGACGAGAACGTGGTGAAGGAGATCCAGGCAGCTTCGGACCGCTCGACGCGCTACGGCATCCTGCCGAAGAAGCTCGACGTCAACCAAGCCGTCGACCGCAGCTTCACCGCCGCGGCCGCGGGATCGAACTAGGCGGAGACGGCGGGATGCACAGGCTTCGCCTCAAGGCCGGCCCGCTGCATCTCGCCGCGATCGTGCTCGCGCATTTCGCCTGCATGAGCCTGATCGTGTGGCTCTCGCTCTAACCGTCACCAATAGGCGCGGTAGTACGGGCGGTAGTAACCGTAATAGGGCCGATAGTACCGACGATAGCCGTAATAGCGGGGATAGGCTGGCCCATAGCCGTAATAGGCCGGCGCATAACCATAGCCATATCCCGGATAACCATAGCCACCGTAATACGGGCCGCCGCCATAATAGCCATAGCCGTAAGGCGCGCTGCTGGCGATGGCGCCGCCGATGATCGCACCGGCCGCGAGGCCGCCGAGACCCCATCCCCAGCCGCCGCCACGCCAGTGCACCTGCGTGACGTCGTCGCCGGCCGCGGCCTTCATGGCCGCGACGTTGGTCGGCAGCGGGGCTGCCGCCACCTGCCCGATTTGGCTCGCGATGACCACGCCCGCCAGCGAACAGGCGATTGCCGTTGTCCAGATCCTCATCGTCTTGCTCCTTGTCTGACGTTTCATTTGGAAAAGGAACACTCACCATGATCGGGCATCCCGGCGCCAAGTCAAAGCCTCGATTTTGCGTGCGGCGCACAAGAGAGCCCGTGCATGCCTCAAATATGATCAGCGGGTCGCCGGGGAGGCGGCACGCGGCGCGACGACGCCGACGGCCGATCGCCACGGCAAAGCATTAAGCTTCCCGCGCATTCGCAACCAACAACCTCCTTCCCGATTTACTATTCGTACCGTTACTATCGGTTCCAATGGTGCGCGGCCGAGAGGCATCTCGCGAGGGCTCCGGCTTGCGCCAGAGAAGAGTGGGAGGATGACATGAGTGCCGTCGGAAATGAGCCGCTCGCCCGTCAGGCGCTGGCGTTCGTCCTGGCTGGCGGACGCGGCAGCCGGCTTCTGGAGCTGACCGACCGGCGCGCCAAGCCCGCGGTCTATTTCGGCGGCAAGTCCCGCATCATCGATTTCGCGCTGTCGAACGCGGTGAACTCGGGCATCCGCCGCATCGCGGTCGCCACCCAGTACAAGGCGCACAGCCTGATCCGGCATCTTCAGATGGGCTGGAACTTCTTCCGCCCCGAGCGCAACGAGAGTTTTGACATCCTGCCCGCGAGCCAGCGTGTCTCCGAGAACATGTGGTATGTCGGCACGGCGGACGCGATCTACCAGAACATCGACATCATCGAGTCGCACAACGCCCGTTTCATCGTCGTGCTCGCCGGCGACCACATCTACAAGATGGACTACGAGGTAATGCTGCGCCAGCACGTCGACAGCGGCGCCGATGTCACCGTCGGCTGCCTCGAAATGCCGCGCGCGGAATCCTCCGGCTTCGGCATCATGCATATCGACGAGAACGGCTGGATCCAGGAGTTCCTGGAAAAGCCGAAAGATCCGCCGCCGATGCCCGGCAAGCCGGACGTCTCGCTCGCCAGCATGGGGATCTACGTGTTCGATGCGAAATTCCTGTTCGATCAGCTCAAACGCGACGCCGAGGATCCGAAGTCCAACCACGATTTCGGCAAGGACATCATTCCCTACATCGTCAAGAACGGCCGCGCGATCGCGCACCAGTTTTCCAGCTCCTGCGTCCGTTCCGGCAGCGATCCCCGCTCCTATTGGCGCGACGTCGGCACGGTCGACGCCTATTGGGCGGCCAATATCGACCTCACCGACGTGGTGCCCGAGCTCGACCTGTTCGACCGGGCCTGGCCGATCTGGTCCTACTCGGAGATCACGCCGCCCGCCAAGTTCGTCCACGACGAGGAGAGCCGGCGCGGCCAGGCCGTCAGCTCGCTGGTCTCGGGCGGCTGCATCATCTCCGGCGCCTCGCTGCGCCGTTCGCTGCTGTTCACCGGCGTGCGCATCAACTCCTACGCCAATGTCGAGAACGCCGTGATCATGCCCTATGTGAATGTCGGGCGCGGCGCGCGGCTGAAGAATGTCGTGATCGACCGCGGCGTCGAGATCCCCGAGGGGCTCGTCATCGGCGAGGATCCCGAACTCGATGCAAAGCGCTTCCGCACCACCGAGCAGGGCATTTCCCTCATCACCCAGCCGATGATCGACAGGCTCAATACATGACGCCTGTTCGCGTCCTCGCGGTCGCCTCTGAAGTCTATCCCATCGTCAAGACCGGCGGCCTCGCGGATGTCGCCGGTGCGCTGCCGATTGCGCTGAAGGCGCATGCCGTCGAAATGCGCACCCTGATGCCGGGCTATCCCGACGTGATGCGGCTGGTTTCCGGCGCAGAGGAAATCCAGCGCTGGCCGGACTATTTCGGCGGGCCGGGCCGGCTGCTCGCCGGCACGCATGACGGGCTCGACCTGTTCGTGCTCGACGTGCCGCATCTCTATGCGCGGCCGGGCAACCCTTATGTTACGGCCGAAGGCGTCGACTGGCCGGACAATGGCGTGCGCTTTGCGGCGCTGTCGCGCGTGGCGGCCGACATCGGCCACGGCCTCGTGCCGGCCTTCGTGCCCGACATCGTGCACGCCCATGACTGGCAGGCCGGGCTCGCGCCGGCCTATCTGCACTACGACAATCGGCCGCGGCCCGGCACCGTGATGACGATCCACAACATGGCCTATCAGGGCAAGTTCGCTCCCGAGCTGATCGGTGCGATCGGCCTGCCGTGGAGCTCCTTCGACGTCAACGGCCTCGAGTATTTCGGCGGCATCAGCTTCCTGAAGGCCGGCCTGCAATTCGCCGATCGCATCACGACGGTGTCGCCGACCTACGCGCGGGAGATCCAGAGCGACGAGGGCGGCATGGGGCTCGGCGGCCTCTTGCGCGCACGCGCGGGCGCATTGAGCGGGATCCTCAACGGCATCGACATCGCGGTGTGGAATCCGCAGGCCGATTCGCACATCGCCTATCGCTTCAGTGCGGAAGATCTCGCATTCCGGGCTGCGAACAAGGCGGTGCTTCAGCAACAATTCAATCTCGATTCCTCGGACGAAGCCCCCCTGCTCGGCGTCATCAGCCGGCTGTCCTGGCAGAAGGGGCTCGATCTCCTGCTCGAGGCCATTCCGACCATTTTGGGCGAAGGCATGCAGCTCGCACTGCTCGGCAGCGGCGACCGCGATCTTCAGGACCGCTATCAGGCAGCGGCACGCGCCAATCCCGGCCGGATCGGGGTCGTGATCGGCTACGACGAGATCCTCGCTCATCTGATCCAGGCGGGCTCGGACGCGCTCATCGTGCCGTCGCGGTTCGAGCCGTGCGGCCTGACCCAGCTCTGCGCGCTACGCTATGGCGCCGTGCCGATCGTCTCCCGCGTCGGCGGTCTCGAGGATACCATCGTCGACATCGGCGAGGCCGATGCGTCCGGCCGCGATGCCACCGGCTTCAAGTTCGGCCCGGTGACGGCGGATGCCCTCGCCGGCACGCTGCGCAAGGCCAACGCGGTCTTCCACGACAAGCTGACCTGGCGGCGCCTGCAGCGAAACGGCCTTGCGACCGACGTCTCCTGGCGCAACCGCGCCGGCGACTATGCCGCGCTGTACCGGAGCCTGATCGAATCACGCCGCGCCTAGCGCATACCGGCGGAGGGCGCGCCGAATCCATGTTATAGGATCGGCATGGACCCGTTCTTGATCAAGCTGATCGGCTTTGCCGCAGCCTCCTGCACCACCGTCGCCTACGCGCCGCAGTTCATCAAGGTCTGGAAGACCCGCGCGGCGCGCGACATCTCACTCGGCATGTTTCTGGTCATGGTGCTGGGCCTGGCGCTCTGGCTCGTCTACGGCCTGCTCAGCGGCGACGGCCCGCTGATCGCCTCGAACGCCGTCACCATGCTGCTCGCCGGCGGCATTCTGGTGATGAAGCTGAGATACGGGTGAGCTTGCTCGCTCCGCGGATCGTTCTTCAGTCGGAAAAGCGAAGCCGCTTGTATTGCAACTTCACCGCACGGTAGCATTCGCAGGTGGCCTTGTTGAGCTCGGCGGCGTTGACGATCTCGATGTGACCGCGGCTGAATCGAATGACGTTCGCTTCCTGGAGAGCATGGGCGACGAACGAGACGCTGTTCCGGCGAACCCCGATCATCTCGGCCATCAATTCCTGCGTGAGCTTGAAGCGGTCGCTGCCGGATAGATCCCGAACACGCAAGAGCCATCGCGCCAATCTCGCCTCGACGGTGTGGGATGCATTGCAGCCCACGGATTGCTGGGCCTGAACGAACAGGGCCTGACTGTGACGCGTCAGGCCATCCCGGAACTCGACACTCTGCTGCGCGAGAGCGCGAAGGCGGGCAGCTTCGACCTGCAGAGCCACACCCGGCACCAATACGACCGCGTGAACCAGTGCGACGGGCTCTCCCAATACGCCAAAAGTACCCAAAATGCCGTCGGGGCCGACCAACGCCACTTCGATCCGTTCTCCCGCTTCAAGTTCGACAACGAGAGACACGACGGCTGTCAGCGGAAAATGAGCCCACGCAACGGTTTGGCCAAGCTCGATCACCGAAGCCCCCTCCAGAAGCTCGACGGCCTTGAGATGCGGGCGAATGGCCGCGAAGTCGGCTGGCCTCAGCGACTTGAGAAAAGCGTTCCGGAATGGATCCGCCGATACCATCTAATTCTTCGGAAAAATCATAGAGCAATAGACACAACCATAGCGCGAAAATGAATCGAGCGAAACGGACAGAAATGGCCCGCATAAGCACTTTGGCGTGTGCATGAGCCGTTTTCTGCCGTCGGCGCGATGCCCCTACTCAACTATCCCGAGGGACAATCTGGAACTTTCCGCCGATTTCACTTGCAGACGCGCGATTCAAGGCTGGCCGCCGAACATGTACGACGCCATCGCGACGTTTACGACTTCGTCGACGAAGACGCGGTGGCCGACGTCGCTGCCGGCGGCGCCGGCCGCAACCATCAGCGGCAGCAGGTGGTCCTCGCGCGGATGCGCCAGGCGCGCGCTCGGCGCGTTCTCCCAATCGACCAGCATCGCGTTGCGGCGCGCCGCATCCGGCGCGCTGATCGCCTCGTTCAGATAGGCCTCGAAATCGTAGGAGACCGGCTTGGACTCCGGCCGGTTGAAGCCGCGCATGTTGTGATAGGTGAGCCCGCTGCCGACGATCAGAATGCCTTCGTCCCGGAGCGAGGCGATCGCCTGCCCGACCTTGATGTGCTCGGCCGCATCGTAGGTCGATTTCAGCGACAAGAGCACGATCGGCATGTCGGCGTTCGGATACATCAGGCCGAGCGGCACGAAGGTGCCGTGATCAAAACCCTGATTGGCATCTTCGCGGCAATCGAGGCCGGCGCCCGCGAGCAGCGCCTTCACCCTAGCTGCAAGCTCGGGCTTGCCCGGCGCTGGATATTTGAGGTGATAGGTATGCTCGGGGAAACCGTAATAGTCGTACACCATCGGCGGATGCGCCGAGGTCGACACGGTGAAGGCGTCGGCCTCCCAATGTCCGGTGATGACGAGCACGGCCTTTGGTCTTTCGGGGAGAAGCTGCGGCAGCCGCCCGAACTCCTCGGCGGTCCGGGCATATTGCACCCGTCGGTCCTCCATGAACGGCCAGGGGCCGCCGCCATGGGACAGGAACAGGGTCGGAAATCGCGTCATGGGCGAAAGCTCGTCTCGTTGACAACATGCGCGTGCGAACTGGCCGCACGATCGGCGGCGAGCATAGGCAAACCCCTATGGTTAGCAAGCCGTTAACGATTTGCCTTTCAAAATCCCCGCCATGGCCGAAGGAGTCGGCCAGAAGACGAGGACGTGTGATGAGGAAGTTTGCGCTGGGGGACGTCGTCAACAGTGACAAGGGCCGCCGCGGCGTCGTTCGCGCCGCCTTCAAGTCGCGGGAAGGCCAGCAGTTCTATGCCGTCGAGAAGGACGGCGCGATGGATTATCTGGAAGAAGACCGGCTGAGCCCGGCGCCGCGCGTCGAGCTCGCGGCCTAAGTCCAGCTCATTTTCTGCTCTCACTTGCGAGCCGGTCGAGACGTTCCGCGAAGGGATCGTCTCCGCTCGCGATGCGATCATTCGTGATCAGCAGCAGGCGATCGCCGCCTGCCGCCGCGTCCCAGCGTGGCAGGTCGGGACCGTTGGGATCGCCGCTCCTGGCGAAGTTGATCCAGTAGCTGCGCATGCGGCTTGCGAGCTCGCGATCGCGCCGCGAGAAGATGCCGGCACCGGGCACGCCTTCCACGCCGAAGATGAACTGCAATTCCCGCCCGTGACCGCCCTCCGGATTGGTCCGCCGGGCCTCCGGCACGTAGGCGAAACGATAGCGGAAGGTCAGCGCGCCGCTTGCGGCGTGCAAACGAGCCAGCAGTCTCACCGGCTCGGAGAAGACCTTGTCGGTATAAAACCTTGCCGCAAGGTCCGAAGCCCTGGCGAGGTCGGGATAGAGCTTGGGCAGGTCATCGCTGGTGATGCCAGACGATGCAAGCGCCTCCGCGATGTCAGCTTCGCTGTCGAAATCCGTCTCGTCATTGTTGGAGCCGACGATCAGGGGAATCCGCCCTTCATGCCCGGCCGCAAAACCTGCGGCGATATCTTCCGTCACGAGGCGTCCATCGATCGTTGGCGCAAAGCCGTGCGGGAATTTCGCGAGCAGCTTCGTTTCGGCGGCAAGCAGCCGTATGGCCTGGATCGTACGCGCGTTGATCTCCTTGCCATCAGCGCCGAGCGTCGCGACGAATTGCCGGCCCCAGGCCTCCGCCTCCTGCCGCGAGCGCAGGCGCGCCCGGCCGGGCACCGATTGCAGGATGGCTTTCTGAAACAGATCACGCACCTCGTTGCATAGCATCAACAGCGCGATCGACGTCGCGCCCGCGCCACTACCGAACAGGGTGACGTTCCCGGGATCGCCGCCGAACGCCGCGATGTTGTCGTGGACCCAATGCAGCGCCGCGATCTGGTCCATCAGTCCGTAGTTTCCGGAGCCGCCTTCCGACAGCGCCGGATGCGCGAGCCAGCCGAGCGCGCCGAGGCGGAAATTCACGGTCACCACGATCACGCCCGCCTGCGCGAGTTTCGCGCCGTCGAACATCGGATCGTTCGCAGTGCCGCCGACGAAGGCACCGTCATGAATGAACACCATCACCGGCAGCGGGCCATCGACCCCGAAGGGACGGAACACGTTGAGCGTGAGGCAATCTTCGCTCGCCTTCGGCAGCGACGGCTGGAGGCAGGGCGCGCCGTACTCATAAGCGGTGCGCATCTCGGAGCTCTCGGCCGTTGCCTCCGGCGGGCGCCAGCGCAGCGGGCCGACCGGCGGCGCTGCATAAGCGAGCCCCTTGAAGAAGGCCACCTCGCCTTCGACGCCGCCGAGCATCTGGCCCTCGCGCGTCAGCGCGAATGGAAACTGTCCGACCTGCTGGGCCATGGCCGAACCGGCGAGGCAAAGGACTACGGAAACCACTGTGAGCGCAAGCAGGGACCGCATCTTTGGGGGATCTCAATGCGCGGAGAAGCTCCCCGGAAGGTTACGTCTACGACTGACGGAGAAGCAAGCTCCGGCCTTGCTTCTCCCCGCAAGAGCGGGGCGAGGGAGCGCGCCGCGGCCAGAGCCCAACTTCATCGCAACAGCGGCTAGCCGCCCTTGCCGATGAGCTCCGCCAGCGCGCGCCGCGCGACGATGCCGAGCTCACCAAGAGTGGAGTGTCCCGCTTGCGCCGCCTCGATCAGGCGCTCGGCGATGAATCTGCGGCTGTCGTGATCGCCGCCGTGCGGCAATTGGCGGCACGTCTCCTCCAGGACGACGTCCATGTTCGCTTTCGTCCGCTCACTCAACTCTGTCATGTCGCCCGGTCGGTTCGCGTGGCTTGTAACCGCAAGCATACACAGGCGGATCGTGCCTGATTAGACCGGTAAATCACGGCGATTGTGCATCGCGGTGCGTGCATTGAGGTAACCTTCGCGCTGCCACGATGACGCCGCAAACAGCTACCGAAGATTGCACTTGTTCTGATGACAAGCCCGGCCTGTGGCGATAGCGTGCCGGCAAAACAAAAACACGGGAGGAATGAATGCCTGACGCAATGGTTGCTGCGCGTGCCTCTGACGCGGCGCGTGGAACACCCCGGCAGGTCGACGTTGCCGTGGTCGGCGCCGGATTTGCCGGCCTTTATCTTCTCCATCGCCTGCGCAAGGCCGGCTTCACGACCGTCGCCCTCGAAGAGGCCGGCGATGTCGGCGGCACCTGGTACTGGAACCGCTATCCCGGCGCGCGCTGCGATATCCAGACCATCGACTACAGCTACACTTTCGATCCGGAACTCGAAACGGCCTGGACCTGGTCGGAGAAATACGCGACCCAGCCTGAGATCCTGCGCTATCTCGGCTTCGTCGCCGACCGCTATGACCTGCGCCGCGACATCCGCTTCGGGACCAAGGTCA
The DNA here is from genome assembly GCF_028128935.1 of Bradyrhizobium sp. CCBAU 11361. Classification (NCBI taxonomy): domain Bacteria; kingdom Pseudomonadati; phylum Pseudomonadota; class Alphaproteobacteria; order Hyphomicrobiales; family Nitrobacteraceae; genus Bradyrhizobium; species Bradyrhizobium sp. CCBAU 11361. Next base: position 72,341 of record NZ_LBJZ01000193.1, on the reverse strand, counting down.
CGGAAGCCAAATGGGACGAGGCGACCGAGCGCTGGCAGCTCACCACCGACAATGGCGCGCCGGTCTCCTGTCGCCATTACATCATGGCGACCGGCTGCCTCTCCGCGCCAAAGCCGCCGGAGATCGACGGCGTCAAGGATTTCAAAGGCGAGGTCTATTTCACCGGCCGCTGGCCGCATGACGGCGTCAATCTCGCGGGAAAGCGCGTCGCCGTGATCGGCACGGGCTCGTCGGGCATCCAGGCGATCCCGTTGATCGCCGAACAGGCCGCGCATCTGACCGTGTTCCAGCGCACGCCGAATTTCGCGCTGCCGGCGCACAACGGCCCCGCGCCCTCCGACCGCATGAGTCTGCTGCAAGGCGACCGCGCCGCCTATCGCGAGCAGGCGCGCCAGTCGATGGCCGGCGTGCCCTATCCGCAGCAGACGGCCGTGAGCTGGCAACTCAGCGACGCCGAGCGCCGTGCGCGGTTCGAGGAGGCGTGGGGCAAGGGCGATCTCGTCTATATCCTGACGCAACTCTGGGCCGACCAGGCGGTCGATGTCGACGGCAACAAGCTGATCTGCGATCTCATTCGCGAGAAGATCGGCGCCGTCGTGAAGGATCCCGAGACGGCGGCGGCACTGATGCCACACGACCATCCGTTCGGTGCGAAACGCCCCTGCCTCGACACCAACTATTACGCGACCTACAACCGGCCGAACGTCACGCTGGTCAATCTGCGCCAGGAGCCGATCAAGGCGATCACCGCAAGCAGCATCACCACGGCCAGGCGCAGCGTCGACGTCGACGTCATCGTGTTCGCGACCGGCTTCGACGCCATGACCGGCGCGATCCGCGCGGTGCATCCGATCACCGGGCGAGGCGGCAAGTCGCTGTCGGATGTCTGGGCACAGGGGCCACAGACCTATCTCGGGCTCACGGTCGAGGGCTTCCCGAACTTCTTCATGATCACCGGTCCCGGCAGCCCCTCGGTGCTGTCGAACATGGCGGTGTCGATCGAGCAGCATGTCGACTGGGTCGTCGACCGCCTTGCCGCGCTGCGCGATGCCGGCTTCACCACGATCGAGCCGACCGAGGCGGCGCAGGCCGGCTGGGGCCGGCACATGGCCGACTGCTCGACGCTGACGCTGCACCGGCTCGCCAACACCTGGTACACGGGCGCGAACGTGCCCGGCAAGGTGCAGGGCCTGATGCCCTATACCGGCGGTGTCGGCCCCTATCGCAGCATCTGCGACGAGGTCGTCAGCCGCGGCATGCTCGGCTTCAGGCTCACCGGCCCCCACGTCGCCGCGCAGTGCAATGACGGCGAGGCGGTGCGGCTGCAACCCGATGTGCGGCTGGTGCTGAACCTGCTGGCAACGCTGAACCTGCCGCCGATCGAATCGATGGGCGCGCTCGGCGCCCGCGCCTTCGTCAACGAGTTCAACAAGGGCCGCCCGGCGGGACGACCGATCGGCGATGTCGTGGACGGCACGCTGCCGGGCACCGACGGCCCGCTTCCCTATCGTGTCTACAAGCCCGCAGCGCCCGGGCCGCATCCGGTCGTGGTCTATTTCCACGGCGGCGGCTGGGTGCTCGGCGACGAGCAGTCGGACGATCCGTTCTGCCGCGACATGGTGCGCCGGACCGGGATGATGTTCGTCAGCGTCGGCTACCGCCACGCGCCGGAGCATCGCTTCCCGACCGCGGCTGAGGACGGCTATGCGGCGACGCGCTGGATCGCCGAGCACGCCGCCGAGCTCGGCGGCAAGCCGGGCCCGGTGCTGGTCGCCGGCTGGAGCGCCGGCGGCAACATCGCCGCCGTCACCTGCCAGCTCGCGCGCGACCGCGGCGGGCCTGACATTGCCGGCCAGCTCCTGGTGTGCCCGGTCACCGACTGCGACTTCGATCGTCCCTCCTACAACGACAATGCGACCGGCTACTTCCTGACGCGCTCGCTGATGGACTGGTTCTGGGACCTCTACTGCTCGCCGGCCGACCGTATTGACCCGCGCGTCTCGCCGCTCCGCGGCAAGGTCGCGGGCCTGCCGCCCGCCTTCGTCGTCACCTGCGAGTTCGATCCGCTGCGCGACGAGGGCATCGCCTATGCCGAAGCGATGGCCGCTGCCGGCGTGCCGGTCGAGCAGCTCAAGGCGCGCGGCCATTTCCACTCGTCCTTCACGATGGTGGACGTGGTGATCACCGGCGCGCCAGGCCGGGTGCAGATGGCCGAGGCCCTGCGGCGCTTTGCCGGGCTTCCGACGCAGGTCAACCTCGGCGACGAGCAGAGCCACGGTCATACCCGCCCGGGGCACAGGATCGCAGCGGCCGCCAGTTGACAACAATAAGGCAGCCGGGAACCTTTCCCCGACTGCCGCGTTGTGTGCTCGTAGCATTGAGATGCAGCGTTTGGATGTAGGCCCCGGCGCGCAGATTTGCGTGCTGGGGTTCTTTTTTGCGTGAGGCCGGGCGATGGGGGACGTGGTTACGGATTCAAAGGTCGATTTCAGCGCCCGCGCCGCGCTGTGTAAATGGCCGTCACTTGCCAACCAGCGCCGGCCGGACCGCGAGTCCTACCAGGTGAGCGAGGGCACGCTCGACGAATGCATCTCGGCGTTCATGGAGAAGCCGGCAGCGACCAGGCATCTCTATGAGATCCGCACGGCGGCGCAGCCGCCGCTGGTCACGGATATCCTCTCGCCCGAGCACATCATCGAGCTCTCGCGCTTGAGAGAATTTCTCTGATTGCGTACAGACGGCAAAGCTGCACGTCCACGACAAGCTTCATCCACACCCATAGGAACCTTCTTCCGGTTTTTCCCGTTAACGGGGATCGGAAGCCAAGGCGTGAGTGTCCAAGATGCTTAGAGCTGACGTGCCATCTCCGGTCGTGCCCTATGGCGCAGACCAGACCCTGTTCGTGGTGATCGACCGCCGCGACGAGGCCACTGAAATCCGCATCGAGCGGAACGATCTCGAAGTCACGATCAATGAGCTCGTCGCCGGCTGCTTCAACGATCCGATCAAGGTGATCTCGTTCAACACGCTCGAGCACTGGGTGAAGGATATCTCGCCCGAGATCGCCGCCGAAATCCGGGCGCGCTGTGACATCGACCGCATCACGCTTCCCGACTATCTCAGCGATTTCGTCGAGAGCCACACCTGACCGCGCATCGTTCTCGTCGACGCGCTGCAAATCGCAGGCAACAAGCGCCGCTCTCGCAGCGTTCGTGGTGGATTAAGCGCGCCGATACTTGCCGGCGATGACGTCGATCTCGCGGCGGCGTTCGTCGGCGAAGGCCAGGAGCTTTTCGATCGTCAGCGTATCCGTGATCCGTTTGGCGAGCCGCTCGGCACGCGCGGCCTGATCTTCGAGATACTGGATCGTATTCAAGCGTCCGCCTCCCCAAAAGCCCTGAATTGTTGGGCATCCATGGTGCGTGAGAAGCGGCTAACAGGCGGTTAAGCGGCCGCGCCTTGCAGCGACGAATCGTCCTTACCGCACGACGTCGAGCCTGACATTGGCGAGGCCCTTGTCCACCATGCCGAGCGCCTCGGCCGCGGACGGCGAGATGTCGACCACGCGCCCGCGAACGTAGGGTCCGCGATCGTTGACCCTGACGGTCACGAAGCGGCCGGAGGAGACATCGGTGACGCGCAGCTTCGTGCCGAACGGCAGGCTGGGATGGGCTGCGGTCAGCTCGTTCTTGTCGAACCTCTCGCCGCTCGCAGTCTCCGTATCCGAATAGAAACTGGCAATGCCATGTGAGCCTGTCCGCGCGCTGCTCACCGCATCACCGGACGGACGTGCCCGGTTGGTCGGCCGTGGATGCAGCGCCGCCACTCTGTGCGGCCGCTCGGCCGCGGCCTGCCGGCTGGTGCCAGCGAGATCGGCCTTCTGGCGGCCGACCGGAGATTGCGCGCAGGCCGCGAGCGAGGCCGCGGCAATGATGGCGAGCAGCAGCCGGCACGAGGTTGCGGGGGAAATCCGGGCACTTTCGGCACGTGCAAAGCGAGACATGATACGCCCCTCCGAACGGCCTCAAGTTTCGGTGGGCAATGAGGGCAGAACCTTGTCGGAACAAAAGCGGGCCTGAGGCCGGGGTTTTTTCGCACCCGGCTGTGACGATTCCACCACACTGGCGTGTCCTGAATCGGGACAAATCAGCGAATATCAGCCTGATACGATGCGCCAGACCATCGGGCGCGCCTCCGGTTGAGCATCGCTCGCCTCGGCGCCCCCGTTCAGCAGCCGCGCCAGCTCAAGCCGATAGAGCCTTCGCCAGCCGGTTTTCAGGCTGGCGAGAAAGTCGAGCTCCCGTTGTGTCAGTGTGCCCATGACCCCGATCCGGTTTCGAAAGGCGCCGTCAGCCGACGAGGCCTGGCATCGGTTTGACGTCGGCGCTGCCGGGGAAGACCGTCTCGGCGAGCACCTTCTCCTCCACGCGCAGGTGATCCCTGAGCAGACCCTTCAGCACGGCGCGCACGTCGGTGGTCGGCTTGAGATCGCGGTCCTCGAACAGCTGCGCCGGCTTCAGGCCCGGCCAGTCCGCGATCACGCGGCCACCGGTGAGCCCGCCACCGATGAGGAAGGCGACCGTGCCCGTACCGTGGTCGGTGCCCTGCGTGCCGTTGATGCGTGCGGTGCGGCCGAACTCGGTGACGACCACGACCACCGTCTCGCGCCAAGCTTCGCCCATGTTGGTCTCGATCGCGGCGAAGGCGCCGTCGAGCGCACCGAGCAGATTGTAGAGCTGGCCCGAGGCCGCGCCTTCGGCGATGTGCGTGTCCCATCCGACGAAGCCCATGGCGCCGACGCGCGGGCCGTCGGGCTTTGCAAGATAGCGCGCGGCGGTGCCGGCCGCTTCGGCGAAATAGGCGCGCACGCGTGCGATGCCGGGAGGCGCCAGCGTCGGATCGTCCGACATCGGATCGCCGGTCCCCACCGCTCCGTCGAGCGAGGCGAGCTTCATGCGCGCCTGAAGCACGCTCGCAAGCTTCGGGTCGGTGTGCTGGTAGAGATCGAGCAGGCGATTCTGCGTGTCCTGGCTTGCCGGCAAGAGTTTCTGCGGCACCCATGTCATGACCGGCGCGGAGCCGCGCACCACCAGCGGCGTCACCGAACCGATGCCGAGCGCGCGACTGCCGCGCGGATCGACGCGCCCGCCGGATTCCAGTGCGACCAGCGCGCGGTTGAGCCATCCCGACGCGGTCGCGCCGGGTCTGGTGAACCCGCTCTCGAGCACGTCCTGGCCGTCAAAATGCGAACGCTCGCGATAGGGCGTGGCGGCGGCGTGGACGATCGAGGCCTTGCCGCTCTTGTAGAGCCTGTGCAGGTTCGGCATCGCCGGATTGAGCGCGAAGAAGGCATCGAGCGGCAGCGCCGGCGGCTTGCCATCCAGCACCAGCGCGCGATCCCCGCGCAAGGAGATCCAGTCGGGATCGCCGACCGGCGCGACCGCACCGAGACCATCGAGCGCGCCGCGCAGGACGATGACGAGCAGGCGTGGATCGCGCCCTTCGGCGCGCGCGATCCGCGGCATCTGACTCCAGGCGAACAGGGTACCGGAGCCGATCAGAAGCTCGCGCCGCGTGGGCAAATGATTGTCCGAGCCCATGGTCACCTCCTCTGGAAATCCGCCGACATGAACAGCAGCGCGAGCGCCTGCTGCCGGCTCTCGGCGCGGCCGACCGCCTGCTTCACCTCGGGCGCGATCTCGGATCCGAAGACGTCTTCGATGATGCCTTGCGGGTCGGCCGTGCCGGTGACGCGTTCGGCAAAATAATTGGCGACGTCGAGCCGTCGGCCGACCCCGTCGATCCAGCTCGCCTCGTCGTCCGGATAGCCCTTCGGCGCCGGCGGGCGCCACAGCGCTTCGCCGAGAAGTTCCTGGCCGCCGGTGTAGCGGACAGGATCGACGCTCGTGATGCCGGTTGCGCGGACCATGCCGACCACCCATTCGCCGGGACGCTTCAGTTTTAACGGCGGCCCGCGCCAGGCCTCGTCCGACGACACCATGGCGATCGCGACCTGCTTGAGGTCGCCCTCGGTGTCGCGAAAGGCCTTCGCCATCTGCGCGACCAGCGCCGGCGGCGGCTCGTCGGCGACGAAATGGCGCGCAAGCTTCGTTGCGACATGGGTCGCCGTCGCCGCATGCGCGGCGAGATCGCGCAGCACGGCGCGGCCCTGCTCTGCGTCCTCCTGCTCATAGCGCTTGCCGAGCACCGTCTGTCCGCCGGGTTCGTGCAGCCGCGGATTGAAGGTGAACTCGCCGCCGTGCTCGGGATTGTCGCCGGGCGGAACGAGCGTCCATCCCGTCATGACATTGGCAAAGCTGATCACGTCGTCCTGGGTGTAGCCGGTGCGCACACCTAGCGTGTGCAGTTCCATGATCTCGCGGGCGATGTTCTCGTTGAGGCCGCGGCTGCGGTTGATGCCGGCGGTCGAGTTCGCGCCCATCGAGGCGAGATTGTCGAGATAGAACAGCATCGCCGGATGGCCCTCGACGGCCAGCAGGAGATCGACGAAGCGGCCGAGTGTGTTGGCGCGAACGGCTTCGCGTTCATAGGCGCCGGACATGCTCTGGATCTTGTTGGCCGAAACGCAGAAATGGTTGGACCAGAACCACACCAGCCGCTCGGCGAAGCCGATGTCGGCTGCGAGCGCAGCCTCGGTGCGCAGCATGGCTTCCTGCAAATAGATCGGACGCCCGGGATCGGGAATGGCCTCGGCCGCTAGTTTGGCCGCCATCTCGGCGGCATCCTTGTCGGCACTCTGTCCCTGTGCCTGTCCTTGCGTCTGATCTTCGGACATGACGGGCGCCGCAGCCATCTGCTGCTTCTTGGCCTGCTGCTGCGCCTGTTTGGCGCGGGCCGTGCGCCGCGCATTGGCGTCGGCCACGGTGCGGTACGCCTTTGCGCTGCTGGGAAGCGCGGCCGCGGCGGTCAGCAGCAGCGGCCTGTCGAGTTCGGCGATCAGCGCGCCGCGCGGATCGGTGCCGACGGCGGCGATCGATCCCGGTCGCGGCCCCATCCCGAAGCGATGAAGCGCGAGCACAGAATCGGACTTTGCGGAATTGCTCATGGCGAACGCCCAATTCTCTCGCGCCTGCCGGCGGCGCCTTGCTAAGCTACGATCCGTAATGCTACGTAACGTAACATTGGCGATCCGAGCCGACAAGCGGAGATTGAGGCACTGCCATCAAGAACACGGGAGCCGCCGGTCTGACGGACGGGCGGCTCCAACAATCCTAGAAGCTGGGCCCGAGCGCGATCTTGGTGATCGTGCCGTTCCTGACGCCGATGCGCCACTCCGCCGAGCCGTTCGCGAACTGGGCGATGTAGATGTCGCTGTCGAGCGCGGTGACGCCGCGGAACGAGATCGCGCGCAAGGCACCGAGGCGCGCCAGGATCGCCTGGTCGAACGGAAGCTGCTGGCGCGCGATGTTGGCGACCTCGGACGTCATATGGTCGTAGTCCGGCTGTCCCTTGCCGATGCCCTCGAGATATTGCCGCAGCATCGCCTCGCCATTGGCGATCGGAACGGCGCGACGCGCGGCGCGCCCCGGCCGGGCCCCGACGTTCGCTGCCTCGACATTGTGGAAGCGCGTCTGCCGCCCCGGCACCAGGATCTCCAAGCATTTTCCCGACTTGTCGGCAATGACCCACGGATTGTTCACGGTGGTCAGCGCGACCCAGGTCATGTCTGACCTGACGACGCTCTGCGCCTTGCGCTCGCCGTTCGCATCGAGATTGAAGACCTGAATGTCGTCGCCCATCTCGTTGTAGACCATGATCCGGATCGGCGAGGTGCCGGCGCGGCCGCGCACATTCGCTTCCTCCGCGCAAGGCACGATGCCACCGAGCTCGTCATTGCCGTCGGCGCGGAAGATGACGTCGCCGGCCTTGCCGTCGGGCTCGAGCAGCAGGCGGAATTCCGCCGTGCCGTTCTCGAACTTGGCGCCATAGATGTCGTAGCCGCCGGGCCCGACGCCGCGGAAGAACAGCGACTCCACCGGGCCGAGAGCGACGAACGTCGCGTGTAATTCGTCGACCTGACGGTGGACCTTGGCAGCGAGCGGCGCGCTCATCCGACCGTAATTCGGCGTGCCATGGCGCAGATCCTCGATCCCGCGCAGGATCATCTCCTTGCCGCCGGCGACGGGAACTTGCTCGCGGAAGCGATCCGGCGCTTCCGCGATACGGCGCGCGAAGTCGGCCTCGATCGCCTGCGCCTCAGCCGCGTCGATCCGCGGCGCGAGACGGGCGCCGAATACCGCGTTCTGGACCAGCACGCGCGAGACCTTGGCCTGGTCGTCACGCAGGAAGACCAGGAGATTGTCGCCATGGATCGAGAAGACGTCGGCACCTTCGGCGAGGAGCGCCGCCCGGCCCTGCACGGTTTCCTGCACCTGGAGCCGATCCCCGTCGCGGCGCACGGTGAGCACGCGGTTCGGCGCGACCCTGTACCAGCCGACATATTGGTCGAGCGATACGGAATCGGTGGCCGCCGTCGGCACTTCGGCGACGCGAAGTGCGCGAATGTCGCGGCCGTTCATGCGCAGCATCAGCTCCGCGGAGCGGCGCTCCGCGTCGAGCGGAAACGTGATCTCGCCGGACGAGGCGGTGTAGGACGCGGTGCCGTCATTGCCCACCGTCAGGCGCAATTTGCGCTGCCCGGTGAGCTGGCCATAGAGTTCGTCGCCCTCGCGAAAGATGGCGAACACCGAGGCCGGGCCCATGGCGTAGAAATTGACGAAGGGGCGGTAGTGCTGGGCCGGCACGTCACCGAGAGCCGCGGCGACGGGCGCGGGATCCGGCGTGCGATAGGCGATCATGCCGGCGGACACGACCACGACCGGAACGATCGCGGCCGCGATCCACAGCCGCTTGCGCCAGCCGACCGCGACGGGCATCGCGGCCGCCGCGATGATGCGCTCGATGCGGGCGCGCACGGTGGAGGCCCGCGCCATCGCGAGCTCCATCGGCCGCGGCTTCACGCCGGTTGCGACATCGAGCAGGATTTCGGCATAGGACAGCCGGTCGTCGATCACCGCGATCGCCTGGGCATCGCTGATGATCTCGGCAAGCTCGGCAAGGCGCGCAAGCTGCCACCACGAGAACGGGCTGAACCAGAACACCGCGCGGTTGAGGGACGCGAGCAAGAGGACGTAGAAATCGCGGTTGGCGACATGCGCGCCTTCATGGGCGAGCACCGCGAGGCGCTTCTTCGCATCCCAGCCGGCAAATTGCGGCGGCACCAGAATGGTCGAGCCGAACGTCACGGGGCCGCCGACGCCGCGGCTGACGCGCACGTCGGCGCCGATCAGCTGCACACCCTTCACCGGCTTCGCCGCGCGCGCCAGGCGCCAGGTCAGGCCGAGGCCGATCGCGAGACGCAGCAGCAACAGGCTGGCGACGCCGGCATAGACCACCGTGGCCACCAGCCACCAGTCGATCGACGCGACGCTTTTCACCGGCCGCGCAATGGCCGCACCGGGCGCAATCGGCAACGCCGGCTGCGGCGTCTCCAGCATCGAAATGTCGGCCGGCCACAATTCGTCCGGCACCGGCACGGACAAGGGCAGCCGGTCGATGGTGAGCGTCGGCCAATGCATCACGAATGGCATCGCGAGCGAGGCCAGCAGCACGACGACCCACGCCGTCATGTGAACGTGCGGATTGCGCACGCGAAACAGGTTGAGACCGAACCAGACGACGCCTCCCAGCACGAAGGAGCGCAGCGCCGCCTCAGCCAGAGTTGCGATCATTCTTTCTTCACTCCCCTCGCCTTCTTCGCCTTGGCCACCTGGTCGGCCAGCGAGCGCAATTGCTGCTGGTCGAGCATCGCATTGTCCACCATGCCGACGAGGACCTCTTCCATCGAGCCGTTGCAGAACCAGTCGACGATGCGCTGCACCGCCTTGGCGGCAACCCGCGAGCGCTCTTCGGCCGCGTGGTAGACATAGGTGCGTCCGTCCACGGTGTGGTGAGCATAGCCCTTTTCTTCGAGCCGGCGCAGCACCGTGCGGACGGTGGATTCCTTCAGACGCCGCGACAGCCGCTCGCGCACGACCTCGGCCGTAACGGGACCATGGGCCCAAACCAATTGCATGACCTCGTGCTCGAGGTCGCCCAGTTCGGGCATACGATCGTCCATGGCATCTGACCTTGCGGATTGAGTTCTTCTTGCAATGCTACAGAGCGTCGCATATAGGGCCGCGCCGCGCAACGGCGATTCCACTTGAAATGGTGGCGGCGTGCTGACCTAACCGGCGGCCAGGCTGGGCGAGAGCATGAGAGGCCGTCATGCCCGGGCTTGTCCCGGGCATCCACGTTCTTCGTCCCGCGCGGTAAGGCGTGGATGGCCGGGACATAGGCGAGCGGAAGCGACGCCGTCCTTCGGACGGCTATGCCCGGCCATGACGACGTGGAAGCATTCAGTACTTCGGCTCGTACATCTGCGACTGGACCAGGGCCTTCACGTCGTTGGGCGCGGGGCCGTCGGCGAGCCCGCGCTGATAGGCGACGTCTGCCACTGCGGCGGCAATGCGGGCCGAGACCTCGCGGATGCGGGGGAGCGCCGGATAGAGGCTGCCCTGCACGAGGTCATCCTTGCCGACGCAATCGGCGAGCGAATGCGCGGCGGCCATGAACATCTCGTCGGTGACGAGACGCGAGCGGCTGGCGATGACGCCGAGGCCGACGCCGGGGAAGATGTAGGAGTTGTTGCCCTGGCGCGGCACGAAGGTGCGGCCGTTGAGCGTCACCGGATCATACGGGCTGCCGCAGGCGAACAGCGCGCGGCCATCGGTGTAGCGATAGGCATCCTCCGCCGAGCATTCGGCCTTCGAGGTCGGATTGGAGAGCGCGAACACGATCGGATGTTCGTTGAGTTCGGCCATCGCCTTGAGCACGTCGGGCGTGAAGGCGCCGCCGACCGCGGCGACGCCGATGATCGCCGTCGGCTTCAGCGTCTTGATCGCGGTGAGGAAGTCGGTGATCGGCGCCTGGTCGGCATGTGCATAGCGAAGCTTGTGACCGGACAGGCCATTCCGACCGCTGACGACGAGGCCGCGGGAATCCACCAGCCAGTTGCGGCGGAGCGCTTCGGCCTCGGTGGCGCCCTCAGCCATCATGGCGGAGACCACGAGATCGGCGATGCCGGTCGCCGCCTCGCCCGCGCCGAGGAACAGGATTTTCTGATCCTTCAGCTTGCCGCCGGAGACGCGCAGACCTGAGAACAGGCCGGCAAGCGCCACCGCCGCGGTGCCCTGGATGTCGTCGTTGAAGACGCAGGCTTCGTCGCGATATTTGTGCAGCAGCTTGAACGCCGCGTGATTGGCGAAATCCTCGAACTGGATCAGCACGCCCGGGAACGTCTTTTGCGCGGCGACCATGAACTCGTCGACGAAGCTGTCATAGGCCTCGCCCGTGAGCCGGCGCTCGCGCAAACCGAGATAATAGGGATCGTTGAGCAGCTCTTCATTGTTGGTGCCGACGTCGAGCACAACAGGCAGGCAGTGCTCGGGATGCACGCCGGCGCAGGCCGAATAGAGCGAGAGCTTGCCGACCGGAATACCCATGCCGTTGGCGCCGAGATCGCCGAGGCCCAGGATGCGCTCGCCATCGGTCACGACGATCAGCCTGGCCGGATAGGGCCAGTTCTTCAGGATCTCCGCGATCTGGCCGCGATCGCGCGAGGAGATGAACATGCCGCGCGGCCGCTGGAAGATCAGGCCGTATTTCTGGCAGGCGAGCCCGACGGTCGGCGTGTAGATGATCGGCTGGATCTCGTCGATATTGTCGACCACGACGCGGAAGAACAGCGCCTCGTTGCGGTCATGCAGCGCATTCAGCGCGACATATTTTTCGAGATCGGTCGGCAGCGTGCGCAGGTTGGTGAGCACGCGATCGGCCTGCGTCTCCATCGTCAGCACGCAAGGCGGCAAGAGGCCGCGCAGGCCGAGCGCCGCGCGCTCCGCCTCCGTGAAGGCGGTGCCCTTGTTGAGCAAGGGATCGCGCAGCAGCGCCATGCCGTGCGATTGATCGGACGATGGCGACTGGGCCGCGACCCGGGCAGGTCTATTCACGAATTCCCCCAAGGAGTTTCTTATTGAACCGTAGTCATTGTCGGCCAGCGCTCCCCGGAGATCAAGGACATAGGACTCATGTGTCGATGATCTCGCACCGCAGCGAGAACTTTAGTGCAGATCGCAGATCACGCGCGAGGCAAGGGTTAACGTCGCAACGCTCCTGTTCCTCATGGTGAGGGATTGAGAGCGGCCGCTCTCTCCCCTCGTCATTCCGGGGCGCAGGTCAGCGCGAACCCGGAATCCATTGCACGGCCGTCTCTGCGGCCCGATGGATTCTCAGGTGCGCAATTGCGCACCATAGCTCGCGACTTCGTCGCGCCCCGGAATGACGAGAAGCCTCACAATCTGTCAGGATGAGGGAGTGTCATGCGGCTGCAGCACTATTCAGGCTTGATATCGGCGGCCTTCACGATCGGCCACCATTTCTCGGTCTCGGCCTTCTGGAAGGCGGCGAGCGCCGCAGGCGATTGCTGGTCCGGCGGCGGAATCTCCTGCCCCAATTCGCCGAAGCGCTGCTTGACCGAGGGATCAGCGAGCACGGCGGCGATGGCCGCGTTGAGCCTTGTGACGATGTCCTTCGGCGTGTTCTTCGGTGCCCAGATGCCGTGCCAGTAGGAGATGTAGAGGCCGGGCAGCCCCGCCTCGTCGACGGTCGGAATGTCGGGTGCGGATGCAAGCCTTGTCGGCGAGGTCACGGCAAACGCCTTGATCGCACCGTTCTTGTATTGCGGCAGCGAGTTCGAGGCCTGGTCGAACATGATGTCGATCTGGCCGGCCACGAGATCGATCATGGCGGGCCCCGCGCCGCGATAGGGCACGAACTGGAAGTCGGTCCCGGTCTTCGCCTTGAAGAAGACGCCGGCGACATGGGCGCCGGTGCCGGCGCCGGCCGTCCCGGCGGTGGCCTTGCCGGGGTTGGCCTTCAGCCACGCGATCATCTCTTTCAGACTGCTGGCCTCGAGCGACTTCCGGCCGACGATGAGCTGCGTCCCCATCGCAATCGTCGCGACCGGTTCGAAATCGGCGATGACATCGTAGGGCAGCTTGAAGATCGCACCATTGAGCACATGCGTGCCCCAATGGCCGATGGTGATCGTCGTGCCGTCAGGGGTTGCGCGCGCGACGCGGGCGCCGGCGATGCTGCCGGAGGCGCCCGCGACGTTCTCGACCACCACCGTCGTGTGCAGCTCGGCAGCGATTCGTTCGGACAGGATTCGCGCCAGCGTGTCGGTCGGCCCGCCCGCCGCAAACGGCACCACGAGCGTAATGGGGCGCGATGGAAAGGGCTGGGCGCCTGCCGGCGCGGTCCCTGCCGCGCATCCGATCAACACGCCTATGACGATCAGATGACTGCGTAGTCCGCCCCACAGCCCCCGCATCGTTCTCCCCCACCTTTTTGCCGCCCGCATGTTGCTAGCGGGCTGAAGCCGGAGTGAACGCTGCCGCGTGAGCGGAGGCAAGGGGGAAGTTCGTCGAGCTTTTATCCGGCCGCCCGCCGCGGCGTCAGGGTGGCCGCGTTGTCTGCCGGCGGCGCGATCTGCATCAGGATGGTCTGGGTCGCGGACGCGACCTCGATGCCATTCTGCTGGAAGCGCTGCTTCATGCGGCGGTTGAACTCGCGCTGGACAGGCCAGCGGCCGGCCTCGGTGCAGCGGATCTGGCCGACGATCGACACCATCGCGCCATCGACCTTGTCGACGCCCCAGAGCTCGAGGTCGCCGCGGATCAGCGCGCGGAAGTCACCCTCGCGGCGCATCTCGTCGACGATGTCCTTGAGGATCTGACCGGCGCGGTCGGTGTCCTCCTTGTAGGCCACGTTGACGCTGACGGAGGCGTTGCCGGCACCGCGACTGGCATTGGTGATGGTCGTGACCGCGCTGAACGGCACGATGTGCACGGCACCGTCGCCCGCGCGCAGGCGGATGGTGCGGATCGAGACGTTCTCGACGACGCCTGACAGCCCCGACACGCTGACGTTGTCGCCCACCTGCACCGTGTTCTCCAGTAGCAGGAACAGGCCGGTGATGAGATCCTGCACCAGTTTTTGCGAACCGAAACCGATGGCGATGCCGACGATGCCGGCGCCTGCCAGCAGCGGGGCGACATTGACGCCGATCTCACTGAGCGCCGTGAGGCCGACGACGGCGGCGATCACGCAGAGCAGCGCGGTGCGCAGCATCGGCTGGAAGGTCCGCAGGCGCGCGGCGCGGGCGTAGTGCCCGTCGCGGGACAGCGCATTGATCTGGCGATCCAGCAGCGCGTTGCTGATTTCCCAGATCGCCGCCGCGACGAATACGGCGACGCCGATCGTAGCCACGGCCGAGATCAGCCGGCTGCCGATCTGGCCGCCATAGAACCAGACGATGGCGTCCACGCCCCAGACTTCGAGCACGGCCACGAAGCCGATGAAGGCGATCACGCCAGATACGATCTTGCGCAGCAGCGGCAGATAGCGGTTGGCCCGGATTTCCAGCCCCGGAAAGCGCTGGAGGATCTCCGGCTTGATGCGGAAGCCGCGGTCGATCAGGCCCAGCGTCAGCATGATGGCGACGCGCGTGATCAGCGCCACCACGATGGTGCCGACGAAATATTGCAGCAGCAGCGCGTAGCCGTTGCGGATGTTGAGCGCCCACACGGCCCACAGCGCAAGATCGAGCGCGATCGCGAGATAATGCCAACCACCGGCGATGCGGTTGCGCAGGCGCGCCGCGATCCCCGGCCGCTCGGCGGGCGCGCGAATGGCTTCGGCGACCTGGCGGCGGCATTGCAGGATGATGACGACGATGAAGAGATGCACCACCAGCATCACCATGCGCAGCAGCGCGGCGTAGCCGGCGCGATGCAGACCGAGCAGCAGCGCCACATTGGCGAAAGCGATGCCGGAGACGCCGACGCCGACGATGCGTCGTGCCCAGATCTCGATATAGGCCGCGGTCTCGGCCCGAACCGGAAGCAGGCCGAACGGCCCCACCAGCGCGCGGACCACGCAGATGAGCCCGCGCGAGAACGCATAGGCGTTGCCGACCGCGAGGATCACGAGGCGGACGGTCGTGGGCTCACCGATCTCCGTTCCGAGCAGCGCGGTGGCGATGCCCACGAAAACGAACACGGGAAGCAATTCGAGCACCAGGCGCCCCAGCACGAAGGGCAACCGCAGCAGGACTTGCCAGATCCGCATCAGACTGTGGCGACGCTTGTGCAGTTCGGGCGCCGGGGTGACATCGGCCACCGATGACGGTGGATCGGCGACGAGCGTCGCGTGCGCCGGCAGATGCGCGGTCTGGGGCACGCGTCCTTCCAGGAACGCGACCGGACGGCGGATCAGACGAAAGATCACCCATTCGGCGGAGAGGGCGCAGCCGAGCACCAGCGCGAGCTTCCAGGCGATCTCGATCAGGAGATTGTAGGCCGCGGGATCGTTCGCGGTTCGCACGATCCAGTAGTAGAAGGCCGGGAAGTGTGTGAGCGTCCGCGCCACGCTGGCGATCTCACCCGAGATCTCGCCGATCTGCTCCGATACCGTGAGCAGGAGCTGCGCACCGAGGCCGTCGGCCGAAAGCGGGATCGGCGATTTCTGTTCGGGCGCGGACGAGGCAGGCTGCTGCTGACCCGATACATTCGCGATCGCGCGTAGCGTGTCGATCATCTGAGCGCGTTTCTGGTCGTCCTGCAGCGTCTCCAGCGCACGCCTGGCCTCGTCCGGCGACAGCGTGGCCGCACCATTGGTCGCCGGCGCTCGCTGCTCGGCGTGGGCGCCGGCGAGAGACGAGATGGCGAGGAAGAGCGCTGCGAGGAGCGCCGAGGCAAGCTTATGCGACACGAGGATTCCTTGAAAAAATGAATGCGCCCGCGGCGACGGGGCCGTCACCGCCGAAGCACGTGCGTCATGTCGGATGGTTGTTATTCGCCCCGGCGCTGTGTCGGAAGTTGGCCAAGGAGGCGACATTCTCTTGGCATTTGCCGCGATGCAAGAAACAGGAACCCGCTCCCGACACAGCGAAATGCCGGCTCGCGGGCGTGCATCGATGCAACACGACACTCACGCCAAAACTCTCCCGTCGTTCCGGAACGGCTCCGGAACGACGGCGAGGAGGAGGAGGAGGAGGAGAAATCAATTGTGATGCTGTTCGCCCCGCGCGGCCTCGACAGGCTGAATGCGAGAGCGTGCAAAGCACAGCGCCGGGCAGGTAGGGGCCTTGCCTCACTGATGGAGCCCGCTAAACCTTGACCCGGCGTGCCGTTCGCGGTTTTTGCCGCTATGCGATAGTCCGAACGAGCTCCATCGCACTTAACGCGGCTGGATCTGCGGAGGTGGTGTCATAGACCTCCCCTTGCTCATGATGTGGACGTTGCGCGTCGCGTATTCGCGACCACCATCATGCTCCTCCCGTGACATAGAACTGTCAAGCGGGATCGCGGGCTTTGAAATCACATTTGAGGCAGCGTTCCAGGTAGTTCCCGCGACAGATTGGCTGCATACGGCGGCGGAATAAATCCCTTATAGCAGCGTTTGTGTCGAAGAGAATATCCGCGTCTCCCCTCGTTCTTTTCCAGAAAGCCAGAGATGAAAGCATTCATTTGCATCGCCGTTCTTGCGGCCCTCGCGACCGGATCAGCGTTCGCGCAAACCCCGCCGCAGACCTCCACCAGGAAGGTGGACGGCACCGACAACGTCTACATCTTCCGCTATGGCGGCCATCAGTCAATGTTCGTGGTGACGCCGAAGGGCGTGATCGCGACCGACCCGATCTCCTACTTGCGACCCGCGAAGCCCTATATCGACGCGATCAAGGCGGTCACGTCTACAGCCATCATCACTACGACCACATCGCCGGCGGCCAGCCATTCAAGGAGCTCGGCGCCACCTTCATCGCACATCGGCGGACCAAGGAGCGTCTGCTCGAGCTGAAGAAGCAGAATGCGCTGCTCGCCGACGTCGTGATGCCGGACCAGGTGGTGGACGACAAGAAGAGCATCACGTTCGGCGGCACCACGCTGGAGCTGAACTATGTCGGCCGCAACCATTCCGACAATTCGCTGGTGATGCGGCTGCCGAAGGAGAAGATCGTGTTCGTGGTCGATTTCGCGCCGATCGAGTCCGTCCAGTTCCGCAACATCCCCGACAATGCCTCGCCGCTGGAATATATCGCCTCGCTGAAGAAGCTGGCGTCACTCGACTGGGAGCGGATGATCCCCGGCCATCCCAATGCCGGCGGACGCCTCGGCGCCAAGAAGGACATCGAGGACGACATCGCCTACATGGAGGACCTCTCCGCCGAGGTGAAGAAGGCGGCTGACGCCGGCAAATGCTTCGACATCGCCATGAAGGAGGTGAAGCTGCCGAAATACGAGAAGTGGGCGAATTACGAGACCGCCCTGCCCGCCAATGTCGAGCGCTTCTGCTACTGGTGGGGACGCG
Source organism: Bradyrhizobium sp. CCBAU 11361 (assembly GCF_028128935.1). Classification (NCBI taxonomy): domain Bacteria; kingdom Pseudomonadati; phylum Pseudomonadota; class Alphaproteobacteria; order Hyphomicrobiales; family Nitrobacteraceae; genus Bradyrhizobium; species Bradyrhizobium sp. CCBAU 11361. The sequence goes on along the minus strand of NZ_LBJZ01000193.1, from coordinate 54,845 downwards.
GGTACTAAGGGACGGCGTACACGGACGCGACGAGCTTCGCTCGCGCTGCGATCGCAGGGCGGGCAAGGCGCGTCAGCGCCGTGCCCACCACCTCTATCCAGGCGAAGATCGGTGGGCACGCTTCGCTTTGCCCAGCCTGCGAGATCAGAGATCGCGGCTACGAACTACGGCAGACACCTCGCTTGTGCCCACCCGGCTCGGTCCACGGCGATGGTGGCATCATGCCCCTGTCTTGCCCGGCGAGTCAAACGCGTTTCGTAAAATCCGCAACGTGCGGGACCCATCGCCAAGCCCTTGATTCCGCTGGCACCGGCTACTGTGCATGGGGTTGTTTTCGGGCTTTTTGTCGATGGCCGGCTCAGGGCCTAGAGAAACATGCCTGCCAGGTCGACCGTCGAGGACTTTCCGATCTGGTCGAAGTTTCGCGCCAGCCAGCTTCGCGCCGCCTCGCGGCCCTCGTCGCGCAGGCGACACAACAGGCTCCATTCGGGGTGGAACTGCGTGGCCGTGCCGAGCTGCGACATCAACTGGTCGTTGCCGATCCAATGCATGTACATGCGGCTATGCCTGTCGCTGTCGAGCTCGCCGTCGTCGATCAGCCGCGTGGCGAACGCGATCGCGCGCATCTCGCGCATCAGCGACGAATTGAAGCTGATCTCGTTGATGCGGTGGAGGACATCGGCTGCACTGGTCGGCAGTTCGTCGCGCCGGATCGCCGTGACCTGCACGATGATGACGTCGTGGCTGCCCTTGCGGTAGATCAGCGGATAGATCGCGGGATTGCCGAGATAGCCACCATCCCAGTAATGCTCGCCGTCGATCTCGACGGCCTGGAAATAGGGCGGCAGGCAGGCCGAGGCGAGCACGGTTTCCGCCGTGAGAAGCGGGCTCTGGAACACCTTGATCTTGCCGGTGCGGACGTTGGTGGCGTTGAGAAACAGCTGCGGCGCCTCGGGCGAGGAATTGAGCCGGTCGAAATCGACCACGCGCTCAAGCAGCGCGCGAAGCGGATTGAAATGAAAGGGATTGAGCAGGCCCGGCGGCAGCGTGTGCGTCAGTGTGTGGATGACGGCGTGGACCGGATGATATTCCGGCGGCAGCCGCAGGGCCTGGATCCACTGGTTGAGCGGCGAGAGCAGGTCGTACGCCATGTCCATGCGCGACACTTCGTACCAGAATGCATGCAGGCTCTCCCGCGCCGCCTCCGCGCCTCCGTGCGCCATGCCGGAGGCCATCGCGACCGCATTCATGGCGCCGGCACTCGTAGCGCTGATCGCCTCGATCGCGAGCCTGCCGTCCTCGAGCACCTGGTCGAGCACGCCCCAGACGAAGGCGCCGTGCGCACCGCCGCCCTGGAGCGCGAAGTTGACGGTCTTGCGGTCCGCGGTCCGGTTGGCTGTCACTTTGCTTGCTTCTTGCCTCCCGTCCCCTCCTTCTCCAGCGCCTTGCGTACTTCCTTGAACTCTTCCAGCGAGGCCTTGTCGGCACGGGGGAAGCGCAAGTCGAGCTTTTCGAGCGCAGCATTGATCACCGAGCCGATCACGACGCGGGCGAACCATTTGTGATCGGCGGGCACCACATACCACGGCGCATGGGAGGTCGCCGTGTGGCGGACGATGTCCTGATAGACGGCCTGGTAGCGCGGCCACAGCGCGCGCTCCTTGATGTCGTCCATCGAGAATTTCCATTGCTTGGCGGGCTCCTCCAGCCGGTCGAGAAAGCGCTGGCGCTGCTCGTCCTTGGACAGGTTGAGAAAGAACTTCAGCACCACCGTGCCGTTGCGGGAGAGGTAGCGCTCGAAGGCGGAAATGTCCTCGAACCGCTCCTTCCAGATGTTCTTGGTGACGAGCTTCTGCGGCAGCTTCTCCTTGGCGAGGATCTCCGGATGCACGCGCGTCACCAGGCACTCCTCGTAATGCGAGCGGTTGAAGATGCCGATATGGCCGCGCTCGGGCAGCGCGATGACGTGGCGCCAGAGGAAATCGTGGTCGAGCTCCTTGCTGCTCGGCGCCTTGAAGGCTTGGACATTGCAGCCCTGCGGATTGATGCCCTCGAAGATCGCCTTGATCGCGGAATCCTTGCCGGCCGCGTCCATGGCCTGGAACACGATCAGCAGGGACCAGCGGTCCTGCGCGTAGAGCTTCTCCTGGAACTCGACCAGCCGCTTCTTGTTGGCGTCGAGAATTTCCTGCGCCCTCTCCTTGTCGAGATCGCCCTTCTCGTTGGTCTTGTGCGCCTTGAGGTGAAACTTGCCCGAGCCATCGTAGCGGAATGGCGTGATGTAGCGGTCAAGTTCCTGGGCGAGCGATCTGGACGGCTTCTTGTTCATGAGCGCGGGGCCCCTTGCGTTGCGGCTTCAGTCGGTCGAGCACGCTACCAAGGATGCCCTTGGGAAGGAATATGATGAAGAGCACCAGCAGCACGCCGTAGACGAGATTGTCCCAGCCGACCGCCTTGGTGCCGAAGCCGATGCGCAAGGTTTCCGCCAGCAGGATCGTGATGACGGCACCAAAGGTCGGACCGAGCGAGACGAACAGGCCACCGACGATGGCGGCAAACACCATTTGCAGCGACACCGCGATGCCGCTGACCGTGTCCGGCGTGATGAACATCTGGTACTGGCAGTAGATGGCGCCCGCGAGCGCCGTCATCAGCGCGCTGAGCAGGGTGATCTTCAGCTTCTCAGCGGTGACGTCGACGCCGGCGGCGGCCGCGGCGTCCTCGTCCTCCGAGATCGCCTCCGGTGCGTAGCGGCTCATGCTGCGGTCGACCCAGTGCCACACCACGATGCCAAAAAGCCAGACCCCGAGCGCGATCAGGTACCAGGTCGTCTTGTCGTCGAATTGCAGCGCCAGCAGCTTGTTGCCCGAGGCCCGGTTCGGCGTATAGCCGAGCGAGCCGCCGGTATAGTCACGTGTCGCGGTGATGACCTGGAGCACGATGCCTGACAGCGCCAGCGTCACCAGCACGAAATAGTGGCCGGTGATGCGGAAGCGGAAGCAGGGATAGCCGACGATCAGCGCCAGCGCACCCGCCGCAACCATGCTGATGGGGATGCCGATCCAGGGCGACCAGCCCAGATGATTCCACAGCAGCGCGGTGACATAGGCGCCGATACCCATGAAGCCGCCATGGCCGAGCGAGACCAGGCCGAACCGTCCCATCATCGACCAGGACGTGTAGGCGAACGACCAGATCAGGATCAGCACCAGGATGTGCAGATGATAGGGATCGCGATAGACGAAGGGCAGCGCGACCAGCGCCGCCAGTCCCACCGCCCACGCTGCAAGCCGCCCCTGCCCCGTCATCGGCGCCTCGCAAGCAGGCCCGCGGGCCGGATGAACATCATGACGATGAAGAAGGCGAAGGCGAGCACATAGCCCCATTCAAGGTCGGAGAACAGCCCGCCGAGCGAGATGATCTCGGCGAACACGAAGGCGGCGATGAAGCCTCCGATGAAATTGCCCAGGCCCCCGAGCACGCAGATCAGGAAGGTGATCGGCCCGAATGACAGGCCGACGAAGGGATGCACGTCGTATTGCAGCACCAGCAGGCAGGCGGCGAGGCCTGCGAGTGCGCCGCCGAGCGCCGAGGTGATGAGATACATTCTCTTCGTGTCGACGCCCATCAGCGCCATGATCTGCCGGTCTTGCGAGATGGCGCGGATCGCCGTGCCGGTGAAGGTGCGCGTCATGAACAAATAGACGGCGACCATGCCGACCAGCGCAGCGAGAAATGACAGAAGTCGTGCGTAACTGAAGTTCATGTCGCCGAAGGCGAGCACCGGCAGGCGGATGCCGAGATTGCGGAAGTCGATGCCGAAGGCGACGGTGGCAAAGCTCTGAAGCACGAACAGCACCCCGCCTGTCGCCAGCAGCTGATTGATCGGCGGCGCGGTGAGCAGCGGTGCGATCACGAGGTAGTGCAGCGCGGCGCCGAGGATCGCGACGAGCAAAATGGTGAACGGCGCCGCGATGAAGTAGCTGAGGCCGTAATACTGCACGATGAAATACATGGCGTACATGCCGATCATCACGAGCTCGGCGTAGCAGATCCAGGTCACGTCGATGACGCCGAAGATCAGATTGAGCCCGAGCGCGAGCAGCGCCAGCACGCCGCCGAGCAGGATGCCGTTGATCACGGCCTCCAGCAGGTAGATGTCGAAAATGTCCAGGAATGCCTGCATGCCCCTGCCCGCCCCTCACACCCCGAGATATGCTTCCTTGACCGTGTCGCTCGCGAGCATCTCGGCCGACGTGCCGGACGCCCGGATCGTGCCGGCCTCGATCAGATAGGCCCGGTCGACCACCCGCAGCACCTGCTGCACGTTCTGCTCGACGATCAGCACCGTCAGCCCGCGGGCGCGGATCCGCTTCACCAGCTCGAACACCTGCTGCACCACGACCGGCGCAAGTCCCGCGGAGGGTTCATCGAGCAGCAGCAGTTTCGGATTGGACATCAGCGCGCGCCCGATCGCGCACATCTGCTGCTCGCCGCCGGACATGGTACCGGCCATCTGGTTGCGGCGCTCCTTCAGACGCGGAAACAGGTCGAACACCACCTCCAGCCGCTCGCCATAGTGGCCGCGCGCCTCCTTCATGAAGGCGCCCATCTTCAGATTGTCGTCCACCGTGAGCTGCGGAAACAGCCGCCGGTTCTCCGGCACATGGGCAATGCCGAGGCTGACGATCTTGTGCGGCGGCGTCGCCACGACGTCGACGCCCTCCATCCTGATCGACCCGCGCGAGGGACGGATCAGGCCGGAGATGACGCGCATCAGGGTGGTCTTGCCGGCGCCGTTCGGGCCGATGACGCCGACGGCCTCGCCCGCCTTCACGTCGAGATCGACGTCGAACAGCGCCTGGAACGTGCCGTAGCCGGCGTTGACGGACCGCAGCTCCAGCATCGGCTAGCCTCCCGCGCGGCGACGCGCTTCGGCGGCCGCGGCCTGCGTGGTCTCGGCATCGGTGCCGAGATAGACCTCGATGACGCGGGGATCGCCTGCGACCGCGCTCGGCAACCCTTCCGAGATCTTCTCGCCGTGATCGAGCACCATGACGCGATCGACCACCCGCATCAGCACGCCCATGATGTGCTCGACCCAGATGATGGTGATGCCGAGCTCGTCGCGGATGTTGCGCAGCATGTCGGCGGCCTGGTCCATCTCGGTCTCGTCAAGGCCGCCGAGGCTTTCGTCGGCGAGCAGCAGTTTCGGCGCGGTGGCGAGTGCCTTGGCGAGTTCGAGCTTCTTCAACCCGGCAGCGCCGAGGCCATCGACGCTGGCATGGCGGTCGGTCGGCAGGCCGACCATGGCCAGCGACCGCTCGGCCGCTTCCTCCGCCTTGATGCGGCTGTGGCGGCCCTGGCCGTAGAAGCCGGCGAGCGCGACGTTCTCGAACATGGACAGGCGGCGGAAGGGGCGCGGAATCTGGAAGGTGCGGCCGATACCGCGGTTGATGATCCGGTGCGGCGCGAGGCCCGCGATCTCGTGCCCGGCGAACAGGATCGATCCGGAGGTCGGCGCCAGCGTGCCGGAGAGCATGTTGAAGATCGTGCTCTTGCCCGAGCCGTTGGGGCCGATCAGGCCAAGGATCTCGCCCTGATCGACTTTAAACGACACGTTGTTCACGGCGGTGAAGCCGCCAAACCGCTTCACCAGCCCGCTGACTTCCAACACCAAAGCTCTCCGTTTCCTCGAATGTTGCGCTACTGGTTGCTGTAGGTGGTGCCCTTCGGCAGTGGCAGAACGGCCTCGCGCTGCGCCTGGCTCTTCGGCCACACCACAGAGGACTTGTCATCGATGTACTGGATCACGACGGGGAACGAGCGCTCGTTCTGCCCGGCCATGGGCGTGCCCTCGCCGTAGAACTTGACGCCGAAGCCGAGCATGGTGCCGCCTTCGAGGATGTCGGTGTCGAGCGCCGCCTTGCGCAGCGCGTCGGGATCGACCCCGCCATACTTTTTGATCGCGCGCGGCAGCACGTCGCTCATGAACACATAAGTGTTGGACGCGCCGATGCCCACATGGGCGGAGCGGATGGCGACGCCGGGCCTGATCCTGTCAAACTCCTCACCGACCATCTTGATCACGGGCGCAAGCTTCGGATCCATGGTCTTCTGGTTGGCGAGCCAGATCGAGATCGGGTCGGCGTTGAAGATGTAGGCGGCGTCCGCGCCCATGCCCTCCTTCAGCTTCTCATAGACGCCGTAGCCGGCGCCATGCCCCATCAGCGCGCCGAACTTCAGCCCCTGCTCGCGGGCCTGCCGCAGCAACAGCGTGATGTCGGGGTTGTAGCCGGTGTGGAAGATCACGTCCGGCTTGGCGCGCTTCAGCTTGGTCACCAGCGCGGAGAGATCCGGCGCGGTCGCCGAATAGCCTTCCTTCATCACGACGTTGAAGCCGGCCTTCTTGGCGCCCGCCTCGTTACCCCTGGAAACGTCGACGCCATAGGCGCCGTCCTCATGGATGATGGCGACGCGCAGATCCTTCGGCTCCTTGTCGAACTTGGCCTTGGCATTCTGGGCGATGAAATCCATCGTCATCATGCCGAACTGGTCGCCGCTCGCCTGCGGACGGAACACGTATTTGTAGCCCTTCTCGTTGAACACGGCCGACGAGATGCAGGTCGTCATCCACATGAACTTCTTGAGCTGCTCGACGCGCGCGGCCACGGGCACGCATTGCGCCGATGAGAAGAAGCCGAGCACCATGTCGACCTTCTCCTGCTCGAGCAGGCGGACGGATTCGTTGATGGCGATGTCGGGCTTGCTCTGCGCGTCGGCGTAGACCGCTTCGATCTTGTAGCCTTCGACGCCGGTCTTGGCGAAATGGTCGAGGACGATCTTTGCGCCGACATAGTTGAGCTCGGAGCCGCCGCCCGCAAGGGGCCCGGTCAGGTCAAAAACGACGCCGATCTTGATCTTCTTGTCCTGAGCCTGGGCGGAGACTGCCAAGCCCGTCGCTGATATCGCGACCAACAGCCCCCGTACCAAGCGGGCAGCCATGCGCAGGCGCATCAAAACCTCCCTGGACTTTTGTGCATCGCATTCTTCTTGCTTTTGCTTTTTTGCCCATCACATGGGCTGCGCGCAGCGATGTCAAGCCTCGCGCGTCAGCGCGAGGCGAACTGCTGGGCGACGAAGGCCGTGACAAATCGCGGCATGGTCGGCGTGAGGTCATTCATCCCGCGCACGAGATGAATGGCCGACAATTCAGGTTCACTCTCGCGCGCGAGATTGGCTTCGATCCGGGCACGGATCGCCTCGCCCGGCACATCCAGGTTGAGGACCTGAATCATTGCAATCGAATGGCCGCTGACCACGCAGTGCCAGTCCGTTTCCGCAGCGTAGTCGGCCGCGGTCAGGCCAGTCTCCTCGGCGAGTTCGCGGACAACGCTGCCGGGAATGTCGAGCACACCGTCCCTGACATCGTCGAGGTCGGGCGTGCCGGAGGGGAAATAGATGCGGCCGGCATTGGCGGTATGCTGCGCCATTTCGCCCATCACGAAGGCACCGTCGGAGGCGCGCAGCGCGCCCATGCCGAAGCCGTTGAACACGGCGGCGTCAGGGAAGCCCCAGTCGCGCCAGGCGAGGAAGCTTGCAAAATCGGTCTCGAAATAGGTCGCGGCGAGATGGCCGTCCGTGAACACGGCATCACGTCCGAGCAGGACGCGGCCGTTCCAGATCTTCGGCCGCTCGCGCTGCATCTCGGCAAAGTGCGCCGCGATCTCGGCGCGCCGTTCCTCGGCGAACGGCCAGATAATCGGCCGCACGGCGAGATCAAGCGTCGTGACGCGATGAATGACCGGGGATGTCATGACGGGTCGGTTACCACGCCTTCGCGTCAGTTATTTGGCGCTCCCCGTGGTCTTCTTGGCCTGCTCGACATACTTGTTGGTAAAGGTCTTGCCGACGTCGATCTTGGCGTTGGCGACCTCCGGCGAGCCGACGCCGAACACGGCGAGCACGGCGTCCGCGCCCTTCGGGTCCATCTTGCCGGTCTCGGAGAACATCGGGATCGTGTTCTTCAGCGCGGCGAGATAGAGGTCCCTGTTCTTGCCGACCGTCTCTTCCGGCATCTTCGCCATGATTTCCTCGGGCGAGTGCGAGTGAATCCAGGCCAGCGTGGCGAGGATCGCATTGGTGAGCGCCTGCGTCTCCTTCTGGTGGCCGTTGACCCAGGCCGCGGTCGAATACAGCGCGCCGCCCGGATACTCGCCGCCGAATGTCTCGAGCGTGTCCTTCTGGGTGCGGGTGTCGCTGAGAATGCGCAGATCCTTGTGGCTGCCCTGGAGCACGGTGACGGAGGGATCGAGCATCACGGCCGCATCGATCTGCCCCTGCTCCATCGCGGCGACGGCGGTCGCGCCGAGGCCGACGCCGATCACGGCAGTGCCGGCGGGATCGAGGCCATTCTTCTTGAGCATGTATTTGAGGAAGAAGTCGGTGGAGGAGCCGGGTGCGCTGACACCGACCTTCTTGCCGGCGAGATCCTTGATCGACTTGATTTCGTTCGTGTGCGCGGGCGAAACCACCAGCACGAGGCCGGGATAGCGGTCATAGACGACGAAGGACTGGAGCTCCTGCTTCTTGGCCGCCAGGTTGACGCAATGGTCGAAATAGCCGGAGACCACGTCGGCGCTGCCGCCGAGCACGGCCTTGAGCGCGTCCGAGCCGCCCTTGAGGTCGACCAGCTCGACATTGAGGCCGGCCTTGTCGTATTCGCCGAGCTGCTTGGCCAGCACCGTCGGCAGATAGCACAGGCAGGAGCCGCCGCCGACCGCGATGGTCACCTTGCTTTGCGCCGCGGCAAGCGAGGTGGTGAGCGTCAGCGCGAGCAGCGCGCCGGCGAGCCTGGCAATCGTGTTCTTCATTGGTTTCCTCCGTTCGGCTGGCGGCACCATAGAGCAGCGGGACTGGCTTGAGAAGCACTGCCTAAGTGCGACTCGCCATCGGCCTTTCGGCGCAATAGCATGCCCAAACAAGAACAATGCCTGATGGGGAGGATCATCCATGAATCGCCTTGCTGCCGGACTGTCGATCGCCGCCGCCTTTGCCGCCGGATGCGGCGCAAACCAGTTGCTCCGGCCGGCACTGGCCGCCGAGAACATCACCGCGCAGATCATCCACACCGGCGAGATGGAAGGCGACGCCCTCGGGCCCGCCAACAATGTCGGCTTTCGCTCAAAAATGTTCGCAAGCGCCGACGGTGCCACCATCTCGATCCAGGTCGGCAATGTGCCCAAGCACCTGCATCCCAACACCAACGAGATCCAGTACATCCTGGACGGGACCGGGACGATCTGGCTCGGCGACAAGGAGGTCACGGTGAAGCCGGGCGACCTCGTCATCATCCCCAAGGGCACGCCGCATGGCGGCACCAAGCCGATCAGCGGCCAGGTCAAGGCGATCGCGATCAAGACGCCGCCGCAGGCGCCTGATGACACCAAGCTGCTGGATTGAGCCTTCGCGATCGGGGCTCGCGCCGTTGCGCGGGCCCCTCTTGCGGTTAACCGCGCCCGTCCACCGTCGGCCGCCACACCAAGAGGCGCCGCTCGACCAGCGTCACGCCGTAGTCGATCAGGATGACGAAGGCCGACAGCACGAACATGCCGGCGAACACGCCGGCGACGTCGAACACGCCTTCGGCCTGCTGGATCAGATAGCCGAGCCCGGCCGCCGATCCCAGATATTCACCGACGACGGCGCCGACCACGGCAAAGCCGACCGAGGTGTGCAGCGAGGAGAACATCCAGGACAGTGCCGACGGCCAATAGACGTGCTGCATCAATTGCCGCTCGCTCATGCCGAGCATGCGGCCATTGTCGAGCACGGTGCGGCTGACCTCCTTGACGCCCTGATAGACGTTGAAGAACACGATGAAGAACACCAGCGTCACGCCGAGCGCGACCTTGGACCAGATGCCGAGGCCGAGCCACAGCGCGAAGATCGGCGCCAGCACCACGCGCGGCAGGGCGTTGACCATTTTCACGTAAGGGTCGAACACCGCGGCGACCAGCGGCTGGCGGGCGAACCAGAAGCCGACCAGGACGCCGCCGAGCGATCCGATCACGAAGGCGAGGATCGATTCCGCGAGCGTGATGCCGAGGTGCTTCCAGATCACGCCGGAGGCAAACCACTTCACGATCTGGCTGAACACGTCGAACGGGTTGGAGAAGAAGAACGGCGGCAGCAGGATCTTGCCGAACACGGGGACGGTCGACAGCACTTGCCACAGCACAATGCAGACGACTGCGACCAGGACTTGCAGCGCAAGCAGCGTCGGGCGCGACATCAGACCGCCTCCGCCGCTTGGGTGGACTGCGCGTAGCCCTTCATCACCTCGTCCTTGAGCACGCTCCAGATCTCGCGGTGGAGCGCATGGAACTCCTTGTCCAGCCGCACCTCGAAGATGTCGCGCGGGCGCGGCAGCGAAACGCGCCAGTCACCGATGATGCGCGAGGACGGCCCCGCCGACATGATCACGACGCGGTCGGCGAGCGCGATCGCCTCTTCGAGATCATGGGTCACGAACAGCACCGCCTTGCGGTCGGCGTTCCAGAGCTCGAGCAGCAGATTGCCCATCACCTGGCGGGTCTGGGCATCGAGCGGCCCGAACGGCTCGTCCATCAGCAGGATCTTGGGATCGCGGATCAGGACCTGCGCCAGCGCCACGCGCTTGCGCTGGCCGCCCGAGAGCATGTGCGGATAGCGATTTGCGAAGGCGCCGAGGCCGACCGAGGTCAGCCATTTCTGCGCCCGCGGCAGCGCCTCGGCCCGCGGCGTGCCCTTGATCTCGAGCCCGATCGCGACGTTGTCGAGCGCGGTCTTCCAGGGGAACAGCGCGTCGGCCTGGAACAGATAGCCGGCATCCCGGTTCAGCCCCGCGAGCGGCCGGTCGAAGATCTTGACGCTTCCGGCGGCAGGCCTCAGCAGGCCGGCTGCGACGTTGAGCAGCGTCGATTTCCCGCACCCGGTCGGGCCGACGATGGCGACGAACTCGCCCTGCGCGACCGCAAGATGCGCCTTCTCCACCGCCGTATAGACCCGTCCGTCCCCCAGCCGGAACGCGACCTTGGCATCTTCCAGCGCCACTGCCGTGGGCGTTGTCATGTGTTCCCTCCGAATTTGGTCCGATGCCTTAACCGCTCGCGCAGCCAAGTTCAATCAACCCGCCAAGCGTGCTACGCATAGGTCTTGTCATCCCCTCCCTCCATGGGCGGGTCAGCGAAGTGAGCCCGCCCGATGCCGTCCCGGCCGATGATTGGCTATGCACACGTCACCAAAAGCTTCGGCTCCCTCAGGGCCGTGGACGATGTGTCGCTCGACATCGCCGAGGGCGAGTTTGTGGCCATCGTCGGCGGCTCGGGCTCGGGCAAGACCACGCTGCTGCGGCTCGCCAACCGGCTGATCGAGGCGGATGGCGGCACCATCACGGTCGAGGGCGAGGAGGTGCAAAACGTCGATCCGGTCGCGCTGCGGCGCCGGATCGGCTACGTCTTCCAGAGCGGCGGGCTATTCCCGCACTTGAGCGTCGCCGACAATGTCGGGATCACACCGAAGCTGCTGGGCGAGCCGGGAGCGGCAATCGCAGCACGCGTCGACGAGCTGCTGGAGCTCGTGCAGCTCGACCGCGTCGCGCATCGCGACCGGTTGCCCGAGGCACTCTCAGGCGGCCAGCGCCAGCGCGTCGGCGTGGCGCGGGCGCTCGCGGCAAAACCCCGCATCGTGCTGATGGACGAGCCGTTCGGCGCGCTCGATCCCCTCACCCGCGATGCGCTCGGTGACGACTATCGTTCGCTGCATCGCAAGCTCGGCCTGACCACGGTCATGATCACGCATGACATGACGGAAGCGATCCTGCTCGCCGACCGCATCGCGGTGATGCACAGCGGCAAGCTGCTCGCGCAGGGCACGCCCGCGGAGCTCTCGAACAGCACCGACGCCTATGTGCTGGAGCTGCTGCGCACACCGCGCCGTCAGGTCGAACGGCTGAACGCGCTGCTGTCACAGAGCGGTGCGGCATGAGCTTCTTATCCGATCCGCGCTGGAGCGACGCGCTGTCGCATCTTCCCGACTATCTCGGCAACCACGTGCGGGTGAGCCTGGCCGCGCTGGCGCTCGGCCTCGCCGTCAGCCTGCCGCTGGCGATCCTGACACGCAACCGCCCGGCGCCGCGCGGCATCCTGCTCGCGCTCGCCAGCATCGTGCAGACCGTGCCCGGACTGGCGCTGCTCGCGCTGTTCTATCCGTTGTTGCTGGCGGCGGCGGCCCTGACGCTCGCCTGGTTCGGAATCTCCTTCTCGGCGTTCGGCTTCCTGCCGGCGATGCTGGCGCTGGCGCTGTATTCGATGCTGCCGGTGCTGCGCAACGGCATCACCGGGCTGAACGGCATCGACCCGGCGCTGATCGAAGCCGCTGAGGGCGTCGGCATGACCGCGCGGCAGTCGCTGGTCCTGGTCGAGCTGCCGCTCGCGCTGCCGGTGATGATGGCGGGCATCCGCACCGCCGCGGTCTGGGTGATCGGCACCGCGACGCTCTCGACTCCGATCGGGCAGACCAGCCTCGGCAACTACATCTTTGCCGGGCTCCAGACCCAGAACTGGGTGTTCGTGCTGTTCGGCTGCCTTGCCTCCGCCCTGCTGGCGCTCGCGGTCGATCAGCTGCTCGGCCTGATCGAGGGCGGCCTGCGGCGCCGCAGCCGCTTGCGCACCGGGCTCGGCGCAGTCGGGATCGCGGCACTGGTCGCCGCGACGCTGGTGCCGACGATGGGCCGCTCGTCGCAGGGCTATGTCGTCGGCGCCAAGACCTTCGCCGAGCAATATGTGCTGTCGGCCCTGCTCAGGGATCGCCTCCAGGCGGCTGGCCTCTCGGCCACGGCGCGCTCGGGCCTCGGCTCGAGCGTGATCTTCGGGGCGCTGAAGGCCGGCGACATCGATCTCTACATCGACTATTCCGGCACGCTCTGGGCCAACCAGCTGCATCGCACCGACATCAAGCCGCGCGCCGAGCTGATCGCGGAGCTGAAGACAGCACTCGCGAAGGAGAATATCACCCTGCTCGGCGAGCTCGGCTTCGAGAATGCCTATGCGCTGGTGATCCCGAAAAAGCGCGCCGAGGCGCTTGGCATCCGCACCATCACCGATCTCGCCGCGCACGCATCGACGCTGTCGATTGCCGCCGACTACGAGTTCTTCTCGCGGCCCGAATGGGCGGCGCTGCAAAAGGCCTACGGCCTTCAATTCCGCGCCCAGCGCCAGATGCAGCCGGACTTCATGTATGCAGCGGTCGCCAGCGGCGAGGTTGATGTCATCGCCGGCTACACCAGCGACGGGCTGATCGCGAAATACGAGCTCGTTGCGCTCGATGATCCCAGGCAGGCGATCCCGCCCTACGATGCGATCCTGCTGCTCGCACCCAAGCGCGCAGGCGACGAGCGGCTCAAGACGGCGCTGAACCCGCTGCTCGGCAAGATCGACATCGCCACGATGCAGGAAGCGAATTTGCGCGCCGCCGGCAACGACGCGGCCTCGTCGCCGGATGTGGTGGCGAAGTGGCTGTGGGAGAAGGTGGGCAAACCGTAGACCCGGATGTCGTAGGGTGGGCAAAGGCGCGTAAGCGCCGTGCCCACCGTCTCTCGACACGCGCAACGGGATGGTGGGCACGCTTCGCTTTGCCCACCCTACGATCTGGGTCTGGCGTAGCGATCAGCGCTACAGCCCCCGGATCATCCCCGCATTGATCAGCAGCCGGTTCAGGCGCCGCGCTTCGGCGCCGTCCTTGCAGCCGTAGAAGATGCCCTTGCAGCGGAGCATGATGTCTTTCTGCTCGGCGAAGGACGGGTCGAGCGGGATGCCGGCGGCTTCCTGGATCACCAGCGGCAGATACGCGCCGTCGATCGTGTCCATCACGGCCTCGCTCTTCACCGGCTCGAAATTGACGGCGTCGATCGCGTAGTAGGTCGCGTAGAGGCGCGGATCATAGGCGTCGAGCTTTTTGCCGAGAGCGCCCTCGTCGAGCCCGGGCTCGAGCAGGTTTGGCGCAAACTCAGGCTGGTGATCGCCATAGCGCACGATCAGGAAGGGCTCGCCGGGAAAGGTCTTCTTGAGGCCGGCGACGAAAGCCTTGTACTGCTCGGCGCTCATCGCCTGCCGGCGCAGATATTCGTCGATGGAAGCCACATTGCCCGGCGCGCGCCAGTTCGGCAGCAAATCGGGACGGAAGCGCGTCTCCCAGGGGAAATGATTGGCGCCGAGATAGACGAAGGTGAACAGCGGCTTGTTCGGCGTCCGCTCGCCCATCAGCCGGAGCGCCTTATCGTAGAAGAACGAATCCGGCTCGACGTCCTTGGCGCCGAGATCCTTCGAATCGAGGAAGCGCTCGACGCCGGTCGTCATCTGGAAGCTGCGCGCGCCCATGAAGCCGCCATAGGCGGGATAGAGCGACAGGGTGTCGTAGCCGCAGCGGCGCAGCGCCAACGGCAGGCCGCGCTCGACGCGGCCTGTTGCGATGCGCGTCACGAAATACGCGAAGCGCCCGAACGAGCGCGAGGAGAGGCCGGCGAGCACGTTGTATTCGGTGAACCAGCTCGGCCCGCCATTGCTCTCGGCCATAAACGTGCGCTGCTTGCCGTCCCACGACTTGAAGTGGTTGCCATAACCCTGTGGCACCTTGATGCCCTGGGCGGCGCGGATGTCGAAGCTCGATTCATCATGGATCATGATGATGTTCGGCCGGCGGCCTGCGGGATGGCAGGCGTCAACCAGCGGCATGTTGAGCCGCTCATTGGTCGAGGCGGCCGATTCCATGAAGCCGTACTGCGCGAAGTCGGACACCGCGCTGACGCCGGAGCGGAAGAACTTCGACAGATAGCCGTCGTCGTAATAGCCGCGCCAGGCCTCATCCGGATGATAGAGCGAATAGCCGACCAGCGCGGCTAGACAAGCGAGCTTGCAGGCGAGCGCCGGCAGGCGGCGGATGCGAAACGGATCGAGCCACCACAGCGCGTACATCAGCGGCAACGTGACGAGACCGGCCAGGATCACCGACCAGCGCAGGTTCGGAAAAATCGTGAACAGGAACGCGACGGTGTCGCGGTCGATCATCATCAGGTCGATGAAGTTCACCGTCATCTGCACCACGTCGTGCTTCAGCCGCGACAGCAGCACCAGCACGACGACCATGGTCAGCGACAGCGCGCCTGACAGCGCCGGCCGGCGCAGCAGCGTGATCCAGAAGAAATTGAGGATGCCCCAGGCGAGCGCGAAGGAGAGGCGCGAGCCGAAATCGGTCTCGGTCTCGTACATCAGCGCGAGCGCCGCCAGATGCGGCGCGGCGACCGCGAGCAGCCGCCAGATGCCGAGCGCGGCGACGCTCGCCAGCACGGCAGTGGTGGCAGAAGGACCTGGATTGGGCGCGGACGCCATCGACACACGCAACTGCTGGTCCGGCGCGATGATCCTAGCCGTCTGGCCGGCCCGAAGGCGGCTAGGGCATCCGGCGCAGCCGGAAGCCTGCACCGTGTCATAAAACTGTAACGGAACAGTCAAGGACAGGCAACGCGCGCGCGCGATCCAACCTTCTTAATCTTAGCGGCGGGCGAATGTGCCGCGCGGCAAGCAACCCTAGGGCTTGGCGATCCCGGCGATGAACAGGTCGATGACCCCTTCCGCCATCCGCTCGATCTCACCCTCCTCCACGCCCCAGCGCGGAAAATGGCCATCGAGATTCATCCGGGCAAAGCCGTAGACCAGGGCGCGGCCGGCGATCTGGATCCGCTTGAGGTCGGCCGGCCGCAGCAGGCCCTGCTCCGCCGCCTCGGCCAGTATTCGCTCCGTCAGGGCGATCAGCTCGGCATTGTCGCGCGTCAACTCCGCGGAGCTGCCATGGGCGAAATAGCGCCCCGTCGAGATGATCTCGAAATGCGCGGGATTGCGCATCGCCCAGCGCAGATAGGCGAGGCCGAAGGCGCGGAAGCGGCCGAGCGGATCGGCGACCGGAGCCTCGGCCAGCGCCAGTTCGATCTCGGCACGAAAGCGCCGCTGCGCCTCCGCGGCCACCGCCGCCATCAGGGCATCGCGGTTGGGGAAGTGCCGGAACGGCGCCCCCGGCGATACCGCGGCCCGGCGCGCGGCCTCGCGCACGGAGACCTCGGCCCCTTCAGCCGCCAGTTGCAATGCGGCATCGATCAGCACGCGGCGGAGGTCGCCGTGGTGGTACGACCGGGCTTTGGGTGTTTGGCGGGCGCGCGGCCTGGAGGTCTGACGGGCAGGCATTCGGCCTTCTAGCATCACCCGAACGTGAATGTAAGCAGCGATTACACCATTGACGGATATGCCGGCTGTAAATGTAATCGATGATTACATAATGGAGGAGACCACCATGTCACAACGTCAAGGCTGGCTCGAAGGCTGGCGGCTGCTGGCTGCCCTCACCCTCAGCCTGGTCGTCCTCAGCCTGTGGATCGCCTCGATGCGGCAATTCGAGGCCGAGGGCGTGCGGATGGTGATCCGCTTCACGGCGCGCAGCTCGCTCACGCTGTTCTGCCTCGCCTTCAGCGCCGCGGCTCTCGCCCGGCTCCGGCCCAATGCCTGGACGCGCTGGCAGCGTCGCAACCGCCGTTATCTGGGCTTGAGCTTCGCGGCCTCCCACGCGATCCACGCGGTCGCGATCGTCGCGTTTGCCATCATGGATCCGGCCGGCTTTGCGGAAGCGACTTCCGCCGCCTCCTACATCTTCGGCGGCATCGGCTATGCCTTCATCATCGCGATGAGCGCGACCTCTTTCGACCGCACCGCCGTGCTGATCGGGCCGCGTGCCTGGCGCGCGCTGCACCTCACAGGCGGCTATTACCTCTGGTTCCAGTTCATGGTGTCGTTCGGCAAGCGCGTGCCGGCGATGCCGCTCTATGCCGCGTTCCTCGTCCCCTTGCTCGCCGTGATGGCGCTGCGGCTGATCGCGATGGCCGCCCATCCGCGCGGACGGACCGTCGCGGCACGCTGAAGCGGGGCGTCAGCCCTGCGCCCTCGATTTCCCGCGATCATGGAGGAGGAAGGCGGTGTAGCGAAATGCTGCCGGGTTTTCAGGGCGCGCCCCCCGGTGACGGTTTTTACGCGAGCGACGCATCGCAAGAAGGTGCAGCTGATGTCGCTTCTTGGGATGACGCGGCACGCGAATGTCACGCGGCAAGGATCATTGCGCGATCAGAATGCGGATGAAGAGCCGAATCTTTGGCTCTGAAGATGCTGGGGTTCTGTGGTTCGGACGCTGGAAGAAAAGCTGGAGAAACGATGCGAGACCAAGAATGTGCTTTAAGCGTCAATTCTTCGTCTTGAGCGCAGGCTTCAAACATCGAAGAATTTGAATGAAGCAACAAAACTTGAAGGAGATGCAAACGGCGAGACGTCCACCTCATCGCGGTTCGAATATACCGGATGAGCGCTTAATGATTGGTTTGCTTGCGCTAGTGGACAGGACCCTGGCCGGCCCGCTCGCGGAGCCGGTAGAATTGGAGCGCAGCCTTCGCGGTATTTGGCTTCAACCGGAGGAAGCTCGCAAAGCACTCGTCCAATCGCTCCTTCGCCTCATGGGTCGAACCAGGCTGAAACGTCAAGATCGCCTTCGTCGTGTCCCAGGACAGACCGATGGCCTTTGCGAGAATGAGAATCTGCTCGGGCTCAGAGCGAACCAGCGCGCACTCGATCGCTCCGATCGGCAGACTGCTCATGAGCGACAGCGCGACCGCGGTCTTGTCGAAGCTTCGCTCGCCGATGAAGCCGAGCACGCGCGCCTCGTCCAGTTGCCCGCTCGAATGCAGGGAGCTCACCTCGGCCAACGCCCGGGCATGCTCGCTCGAGCCTGCCCGGGCCACCGTCTGAAGCTCATCGGAGCTCTCCGCAACGGCACTCCGGATCAGCGCCGCCTGGCGCGGATCGGCCGCCTCCAGCTTGCGCCTCACCATCTCGGACGCATGGGCGAACAATTTCAGCAAGCTCTCGCGCGGGATATCGGGGCGAGCCCAGATGCACATGGCGAGCGCGCCATTATCCCGGGCCCGGCTGGTGAGCCTGGACATACCCTGGACCGAGAACCTGGCCCCACCGTTACCGGCTGTCCGCATCGCAACGTCGCTGTTGCCGCGCTCGACCAGGACGTCGGTGACGGGTTCCGTCAACCGGCTGCGGCCGGCGATGGCCAGCAGGTGATCCTGGCTCTTGGTCCGAGCGTTCTCCGCCAAGCTCGCCTCGTCGAGCTGTGGAGAGTGCTCCAGGACCGGCGCCGCCACCTCCGGCGCGTCGTCAAACGCCAGCAAGCGGATCGTCCGGCGCGGCGCGTCAGGCAATCTGGAAAGCCGGCTCCCGAAGGTCGCCCGGGCGGCGCATTCGATATTCTTCAGGAGCGTGCTCATCACCCCGTCGAACAGATCGATCTGCTCGTCGGTGAACTTGCCCGAACCCAGCACGAAGAGATCGGCGACCTGGCGCAGGAGTTCGGCGCGCTTCGACAGCTCCGGGCTCGCCAGCGCGATCTCGAGTTGATCGATCAGGCCGGTCGCCAAATTCATTTCGCGTGCCCTGGGGGTTGAGTTGCTTGTGTTCCGACGGAGGTCATGAGATCACGCGACGTTTTGTGCCGGCAACGGCATATCGAAACTGACTTCAGAGTTCGGCACGGGTCGCCCGAACAGATATCCCTGGACCAAGTCCACTCCCGCCGCTCGAAGGGCCTCGAATTGCGCAGGGGTCTCGACCCCCTTGGCGACCGTGGCGACATCGAGACCGCGCGCCAACGCGACGGCAGAGGCGACGACCGCCGCGCAGTCCTTTCGCGTTGCGCAGCCCTGCGCGATCGTCCGGTCGATCTTGAGCTTGTCGAACGGGAAGCTCTGGAGGTAGCTCCCCGCGGAATAACCCACGCCGCAATTGTCGAGGACGACGCCGACGCCGAGGTTCTTCAGTTGCCGGACCGTGAGCAAGTGAGCCGACAGATTCCCTTCCAGGAGCGCAACGTCCGGAATTTCGAGCTCAAGGCGCTCCGGCGACAACCCCGACTCGACCAGCGCGCACAGGACGACGTCGAGCACGTTGCTCCTGTGGAACTGGGCGGCGCTCACGTTGACGGCGACCCTGATGTGCGCTGGCCAGGCAGCCGCGTCCAGGCAGGCCTGTCGCAATATCCATTCACCGAGCGGCACCATCAGTCCGGCCTGCTCGGCGACATCAAGGAACTGCAACGGCGCCAGCACGCCCTTCGACGGGTGATGCCAGCGCACGAAACATTCCAGCCCCGTCATCGTGCGCGTCCTGGCGTCGATCACCGGCTGGTAGTGCAGCTCGAACTCGTTGCGGGCCATCGCTTCCCGCAGTTCGCCTTCCATCGACTTCTGTGTGTCGGCAGCCTGCGTCATTTCGGGCTGGAAGATACGGAAATCGTTTCGGCCCGCAGATTTCGTCACGTAGAGCGCGACATCCGCCTTCTGCAGCAACGTCTCGGCGTTGGCGCCGTGCTCCGGCGCGAAGGCGATGCCGACGCTGGTGCCGACGCTGACGCGATGGCCGCCAAGATCGAAGGGTTGCTCGATCAGGCCGATGATCCTGAGAGCGAGAGCAATCGCGCCCTCGCTCTGATTTTTTTCGTTCTCCTGGATGATCGCGAATTCGTCGCCGCCGAGCCGCGCCAGCACATCGGTATCCCGCAACGATGAACTCAGCCGCCGCGCCACCTCGACCAGCAGCTGGTCGCCCGCGGCGTGACCGAGCGTATCGTTGACGGCCTTGAACCTGTCGAGATCCAGCATCAGCACGGTGAACGTCGTGCCATGACGCTGCGACCGCTTTGCAGCATCGTCGAGCTTTTCGGAGAACACGGCGCGGTTCGCAAGACCCGTGAGCAGATCATGCTGCGCCAGATAGGCGATACGCTTCTCATTTCTCGCCCGATCGGTAATATCCTCGTGGGTCGTGAGCCAACCGCCATCCTGCATCATGTGGCGCGCAATCGCGACCACCCTGCCGTCGGCAAGTTCCCGGATCTCGCTCAGCTGCTTCACGTTCTGGCTGAGGTAGACGTCCGGCGCCACGTCGGCAAAACACGTCCCTTTTTCGCGGCGATATTCGAGAATCTGCGCCAGCGAAGTACCTGGCCCGATCTGATCGCCGCTCAGATGATAAATTTCGGCATAGCGTGCGTTTGAGACCACGATCCTCTGGTCTGCATCGAACATGCAGAGCCCCTGGGACATGTTGTTGAGGGCCGCATCGAAGCGCGTATTGATCGCCTCCAGCTCCGCTGCCTTCTGGGCCAGCATCTGCTCGCCGCGTTTTTGCTCGGTGACGTCTTCGTGCGTCGCGACCCAGCCGCCATCCGGCAGCGGCTTGCGCTGGATCAGGATCTGGCGGTGGTCTTTCAACGCGTAGTCCTGCTGCCGCTGGGTCGGCATGAGCTGGACATGCTGGTCGACCGTCAGGGAGCTCGTTTCGCCGCGATCCGCATAGTATTGCAATATCCGTTGCAGCGGCGTGCCTGGCCGCACCAGCTCGTCCGGCAGATCGTACATCTGCTGATAGCGGCTGTTGGAGACGACCAGGTTCTTGTCGGCATCAAACAGGCACAGACCCTGATGCATGTTGCTGATTGCGACATCGAACCGCGTGTTGATGAGCTTCAGCTCGGCGGCATTTTCGGCCAGCAGGATCTCGTCTCGCCGCCTCTCGGTGATGTCCTGATGGGTCGCGACCCAGCCACCGTCGGCCATGGGCGTGCGCAGGATCGAGATCATCCGGCCGTCGGCAAGCGTGAGGATCCGCGGCGCCCGGTGCTTCGCGCCCTCGAGGAATTCCTCCGCGTCCAGTTCGGCTCCCGTCGCCTTGTAGTGGCCGACGATGCTGCTGAGCGGCGTTCCAGGTTCGACCTGCGACTCCGTGAGATCGTACATCTCGCGGTAACGGCTGTTGGCGACCAATAGCCTCTCGTCGGCGTCAAACATGCTGAGCCCATCCGGCATGTTGCTCAACGCAGCATCGAACCGGGCACTCGCAGCCGCAAGCGCATTCGTTTGCCGCCGCAGCAGGAATGTGCCGATCAGAATAATGGTGACGATCGCGGCGGCCAGCGGGCCGAAGGTGTAGAGATGGCGGTACCATGGCTGCAACGCGTAACTGCGCGTATAGGTCACGACCATGACCAGCGGCAGGCCGGGCACGGCCTTGTAGCCTGCAATGCGCGCGACGCCATCGATGGGGCTCGTGAGCTCGTATGAGCCCACCTCGGAGACCGGCAGATACTTGGTAAACAGCGGGCCGCCGGCGACCGACTTGCCCAGGACATCCTTCTGTTCCGGTACGCGCGCCAGGACCCGTCCGGTGCGATGGAGCAGGACCACCGAGCCGTCCGGGCCCAGGTCGATCTTGCGATAGATCTTCAGCAGAAAGGATTGATCCAGCGGCGCAGTAACGATGCCCGCAAAGCTCCCATCCGGGTTGTTCAACCGGCGTGACGCCGCACTGAACCATTTGTCGCCGCCCGCCGAGCGATAGGGCGGCGCAACGAACAGTCCGGTGCCGGCGCCGTCGCGTTGCGCGATGAAGTGCGACATGTCGGAGATGTTGCTGCGCGGCAGCGGGTGATCATAGGAATGCGCAACGACGGCGCCGGATGCATCGGTCCAGCCGACCGCGACGAGAATCGACGAGCTCCTGACCAATTGACGCAGCGCGATATTGGCCGCACCGGGATCGGCGTATTTTCCGGACAAAGCGTCCTTGCGGATCGCCTGCGCCTCAAGCAGCACGCGATCGATATCTTCGAACGTCACCGCGGCATGCTCGGCCAGAATGGCCGAGAGATTGAGCGCGTCGGTTTTCGCAGATGCGACTGCTTCTCGATAACGGATGCCCAGATCAACGAGGAACAAGGCGAAGACAACGAGCGAAAACACGACGCCCAGGATCGTGACGGACGATCCAGGCGATCCGGCCAGCCTTCGCCAAGCGTTCAGCATTGTCCATCTGCGGTACGAGCAATGGCTCACCCTCGCCCGGCCGCGCTAAGATTTGGTTGATCTGCCCATCGCAATTCGATCCCGTAGTCGTACGGAAATCAGGTCAGCAATGGTGTCCTAATACTTGGGGGCGCTGAAAAACAGCCGATGCGGCTGCAAAACCGAAGCCGGTTTGGGCCGGAGCCTCGCGCGACACGGGGGAGCGGCGCGCACAATCAGCGAGCTCACACCGGCGCGAGGCGGACATCGCCTCCCCGCGTCATTCCCAGGGCTGGCGTCCGCGCAAATCCGGGAAACTCATGAACATGGATCGAGGTCCGGGGGCGCGAGGTCGTCGCGCCCCCGGAATGACGGTGCTTAGTTCTTGCTCTTGTCGACCAGCGCGCCCTTCTTGATCCAGGGCATCATGTCGCGCAGCTTCGCGCCGACTTCCTCGATCGGGTGCTGGGCGAGCTTGGCGCGGGTCGCCTTGAACGAGGTCTGGTTGACCTTGTTCTCGAGCATCCAGTCGCGGGCGAACTTGCCGCCCTGGATGTCGGCGAGAACGCGCTTCATCTCGGCCTTGGTCTCCGCGGTGACGATGCGCGGACCGGTGACGTATTCGCCATACTCGGCGGTGTTGGAGATCGAGTAGTTCATGTTGGCGATGCCGCCTTCGTAGATCAGGTCGACGATCAGCTTCACTTCGTGCAGGCACTCGAAATAGGCCATCTCCGGGGCGTAGCCGGCTTCGACCAGCGTCTCGTAGCCACCCTTGATCAGCTCGACCAGGCCGCCGCAGAGCACGACCTGCTCGCCGAACAGGTCGGTCTCGCACTCTTCCTTGAAGGTGGTCTCGATGATGCCGGCGCGGCCGCCGCCGATGGCGGAGGCGTAGGACAGGCCGAGGTCATGGGCGTTGCCCGAGACGTCCTTGGCAATCGCGATCAAGCAGGGCACGCCGCCGCCGCGCTGATACTCCGAGCGCACGGTGTGGCCGGGGCCCTTCGGCGCGATCATCAGCACGTCGAGGTCGGCGCGCGGGTCGAGCAGGTTGAAGTGGACGTTGAGGCCGTGCGCGAAGACGAGGGCGGCGCCCTTCTTCATGTTGTCGTGCAGGTGCTCGCGGTAGATGTCGCCCTGGAGTTCGTCCGGGGTCAGCATCATGACGAGGTCGGCCCATTTCGCGGCTTCGGCGACTTCCATCACCTTGAAGCCGGCGGCTTCCGCCTTCTTGGCCGAGGCCGAGCCCTTGCGCAGCGCAATGGCGACTTCCTTGACGCCGGAATCCTTCAGGTTCAGCGCGTGGGCGTGGCCCTGGCTGCCATAGCCGACGATGACGACCTTCTTGCCCTTGATCAGGTTCAGGTCGGCGTCGCGATCGTAATAAACACGCATAGTCGTTTCCTCATTCAGGGCCAGAATCGGCCAAAGCTCAGTGTCCGAAGGGTGAAATTTGCGGATTTCGGGGGCTGTCTAGAGCATTTTCAGCCCCTAGGGAAACCCGTTTCTGCATGGAAATCCGCGACATCATGCATCCATGAAAACGGGGTAGAGGGAGGCGAGCAGCAGGAGTGCCATCACGACGTTGAAGGCGCGGACCAGCCGCTCGGAGGTCAGGACCGGCCGCAGCGCAGTGCCGAACAGGGCCCAGACCACGGTCGAGACCGTGCCGACGAGCAGGCTGATCAGGGTCTGGATCGCGATGTTGACCGGAAACTGGGCAATCGCCGCATAGGCGGTGATGGTGCCGATCACGATCACCCAGCCCTTGGCGTTGATCCACTGGAACATGGCCGCGCCCCAAAAGGTCATCGGGCCGCGGCCGCTCTCGCCGTCCGGCGTGGTCGGGCCGGACATGGCGATCACGGCAGCAAGATAGATCAGGTAGACCGCACCGGCATATTTCAGGATGGTCTGGAGGATCGGATAGGCCAGGAACACGGTCCCTAGCCCGAGGCCCACTGCGGCGACCATGAAGGCAAAGCCGATGACGATGCCGGCGATGTGGGGGATGGTGCGCCGGAAGCCATAGGTCAGGCCCGACGCCAGCAGCATGATGTTGTTCGGCCCGGGGGTGAAGTACATCACCACCATGAAGGCGAGGAAGGCATAGAAGAGCGAGTAAGCCATATTCACCTCACGCGATCTTCGGCAGGACTTGCGGGCGCTTCGCCAGCACCATCACCGCGATACCGCCGATCACGGTCAGCATGCCGGCGAGCCTCAGGGGTCCGAAGCGTTCGCCGAACACGATGCTGGAGGCGGCCGAGCCGACGAACGGCACCAGCAGAGCGAACGGCACCACTTGGGCAGCTGGATAGTCGCGCAGCAGCCGGCCCCACAGCCAATAGGCGATGCTGGTGGAGATGGCGCCGATCATCAGCAGGCAGACGAGACCGGTCAGCGACATGTGGATCAGGGACTGGAAGGTCGGCGCCGGCCCGTTGACGACGAGCGAGAGGGCGAACAACGGGACCGCAGTGGCAAGGCAAAGCCAGGCAAACAGGTCGAACATCGGAACGCCGCGCGCGCCGCGCAGCAGAATGTTGCCGGCGGCGAAGCTGACCGGCGCGATCATCAGCACCGCGAAGGCACCGACGCTGAAATCGTAGCCGACGGTGCCGCAGATCATCAGCAGGCCAGCTGCGGCGATGACGATGCCGAGGGTCTGCATCGGCGTCGGCCGCTCGCCGAAGGCGATCGCGGCAAAGCCGATCGTAAACAGCGCCTGGCTCTGCACGACGACGGAGGTCAGCCCCACTGGCACGCCATGGGCGATGCCATAGGCCTGGCTCAGGAACTGGCCGAGAAACAGCGTGAAGCTGATCGCGATCAGCAGCGACCAGGCGACCTTCGGCTTGGGAATGAACAGGCACGGCACCGCGGCAATAATGAAGCGCATCGCGGTCATCAGCTCCGGCGAAAACTCGTCGAGCGCGATCCGGCTCGCCACGAAGGCAAGCCCCCAGATGATCGCCACCAGGAGGGCGATGAGGATGTCGGCCGGCTTCATTGTTGTTTCCGGTTCTGCCCTGTCGTGCAGCCCTGTTTCTTGTTCTGGTCTAGCCTTGCTCGCCGGCTTTCGGTTTCCGCAGCAGATAAGTGCCGTGCATCGGCGCGTGATAGTCGGCCGAGACCAGCGTGAAGCCGACGTCGGTCAGCATCCGCTCCATCACCCAGCCGAAGGTGGAATATTCGTCGCGCATATGCGTGACCACGCCCTCGCGCGAGAAATCGTGGTTCTTGATCTGGAATTCTGCCCACTGCTCGACGTCGCGCTCGACCGCGTCGGGCATCGAGGCATAGACGATGTCGCGCAGATAGAAGCTCGCCCCCGGCTTCAGCGCGCGAAAGATCCGCGACATCGCCACCACTTTCCAGAAATCAGGCAGATGATGCAGCGTGAACTCGCTGACGATCAGATCGTAGGATTCCGGCCGGTAGGCGAAGCTGAGCAGGCCGGCCGATTGCGTGCGCACGGGCGCCTTGCGGTCCCGCGCATAGATCTCGGCGAGCGCCAGCATCGCCGGCGAGATGTCGATGGCGTCGACCTCGGCGCCCATCAGCGCAGCTTCGGTGGCGAGCACGCCGTTGCCGCAGCCGATGTCGGCGATGCGCCAGCCGCGCTGGACACCGAGCATTTTCAGGGCGGCGCGCGCCCGCAGATCGGCATCGTCGTGGCTGTCGTAGATCGACGCCACCGCGGGCTCGATGCCCATCCGGTTCCGCTCGTTATAGTACCAGTCGCGCGCCAGCATGGCTCACATCCCTTCAGGCCCGCGGCCGATCGCGGCAACGCCCGTGCGCGACACCTCGACAAGGCCGAGCGGGCGCATCAGATCGATATATTGATTGATCTTGTCCGTATTGCCTGTGATCTCGAACACAAAGCTCTCGGTGGTGGCGTCGATCACGCGGGCGCGGAACGCATCCGCCAGCCTGAGCGCCTCGACCCGGTGCTCGCCCTGCCCACGCACCTTCACCATCGCGAGCTCGCGCTCGATCGAGCGCTTGGTCTGGGTCATGTCGACGACGCGGTAGACCGGGATCATGCGGTCGAGCTGGTGCTTGATCTGCTCGATCACCATCGGCGTGCCGGTGGTGACGATGGTGATGCGCGACAGATGCTTCTGCGCCTCGGTCTCCGAGACCGTGAGGCTCTCGATGTTGTAGCCGCGCCCGGAGAACAGGCCGATGACGCGCGCGAGCACGCCGGGCTCGTTCTGCACGAGCACCGAAAGCGTATGCGTCTCGTTGGGATCGTGACGGTCTTCGATGAAATAGGCGGATGCGGGCTGGTTCATGATCGTCCCCTCTATTCTTTCTTGTCATGCCCCGCGAAGGCGGGGCATCCAGTAGTCACCGGCATAGTGAGTCTCACATCTGCCGCGGCGTACTGGATCGCCCGGTCAAGCCGGACGATGACAGTCGTGCAATTGGCGATCGCTCGCGCAATCATGCGACCACCCATCGCTTGAACAGATCGAAATCGATATTGCCGCCGGACAGCACGAGACCGACGCGCTTGCCTGACAATTTTGTCTTTTCCTGAAGTGCCGCGGCGAGCGGGGCTGCTCCGGCGCCTTCGGCGAGATTATGTGCATCGGTCCAGAGCGCACGGATCGCGAGCGCTATCTCATCGTCCGTCACCTGGACGATACGCGAGGCACCATTAACGATGAGCGCGAGCGCATCCGCATCGGGAGCACGGGTCGCCATGCCGTCAGCGAGCGTGTTGCTGCTGTTGGTGTTCACCACGGCGCGCGCGGCAAAGGACAGAGCGTAGGACGGCGCCTCGGTCGACTGCACGCCAACGATCTCGGTCTTCAGGCCGAGCAGGTCACGGGCCATGATGCAGCCGCAGATGCCGGAGCCCTGCCCGATCGGCACATAGAGAATGTCGAGATCCGGTGCGGCCCGGAACAGTTCGAGCGCATAGGTCGCCACGCCAAGCACGACGTTGGGGTGGAAAGCCGGCACCATGTGCAGGCCGTCGCGCTCGGCCCGACGATAGGCTTCTTCGCGGGCCTCTTGGAAGTCGTCGCCATGCTCGACGAGGTCGCCACCGAAGGCGATCATCGCGCGGTTCTTCTCGATCGAATTGCCGCGGGGCACGTAGATCGTCACCGGCAGGCCGTGACGACGCCCGGCAAAGGCGATGCTCTGGCCGTGATTGCCGCGCGTTGCCGAGATCAGGCCACGTGTTGCAGGCTGCTCGCGCTTGAGATGGTGGACGTAGGTGAGCCCGCCGCGCACCTTGAAGGCGCCAGTCGGTGTGTGGTTCTCGTGCTTGACCACGACCTGCGTGCCGAGCCGCTGGCTCAGCAGCGGCCAGGCATGCGCCGGCGTGGCCGGCACCGCCTGCCGCACGATCTCGTGTGCGTGCTCGAGCTCGTTCAGGTCGAACATTGCAGCCCTTCCATCAACCAACCCATGCAGCTGTCATCCCCGCGAAAGCGGGGATCCAGTATTCCAGAGGCCCCTGAGATTGATCGAGAGGCCGCGGCGTACTGGATCGCCCGGTCAAGCCGGGCGATGACAGCGGAGTTTGTGGCCATCCCGCTCACACCAGCGCCTTGCCGCCTGCGAACGCCTTGGCCGTCGCCTCGTCGTTCGCCTGCTCCGGCAACAGCATCTCGTTGTGCGCCTTGCCGGAGGGGATCATCGGGAAGCAGTTTTCGAGCGCCGCGACGCGGCAGTCGAACAGCACCGGACGCTTGACCGAGATCATCTCCTGGATGGCGCCGTCGAGATCTGAAGGCTTGTGCACCTGGATGCCGACGCCGCCATAGGCTTCCGCGAGCTTGACGAAATCCGGCAGCGCCTCCGAGTAGGAATGCGACAGGCGGTTGCCGTGCAGCAGCTGCTGCCACTGCCGCACCATGCCCATGTACTGGTTGTTCAGAATGAAGATCTTGATCGGCAATTCGTACTGGACTGCGGTCGACATCTCCTGGATCGTCATCTGCACCGAGGCATCGCCGGCGATGTCGATGACGAGGCTGTCCGGGTGCGCCACCTGCACGCCGACCGCGGCGGGCAGGCCGTAGCCCATGGTGCCGAGCCCACCTGACGTCATCCAGCGATGCGGCTCCTCGAAGCCGTAGAACTGCGCCGCCCACATCTGGTGCTGGCCGACCTCGGTCGTGATGTAGGTATCCCGGCCCCGCGTCGCCTCGAACAGGCTCTGGATCGCGTGCTGCGGCAGGATGACGTCGTTGCTCTTCTTGAAGTAGAGCGAGTTGCGGGCGCGCCACTGCGCGATCTGCTGCCACCACGCCTTGATGTCGGGCTTCTTCGCCTCCGCCTTGAACACCTGGAGGATGTCGCCGAGGATGTTGCCGCAATCGCCGATGATCGGCACGTCGACCCGGATGTTCTTGTTGATCGAAGACGGATCGATGTCGATGTGGATCTTCTTCGAGCCCGGCGAGAACGCATCGACGCGGCCGGTGATGCGGTCGTCGAAGCGCGCGCCGACGCACAGCATGACGTCGCAATCATGCATCGTCATGTTGGCCTCATAGGTGCCGTGCATGCCGAGCATGCCGAGCCAGTTCTTGCCCGACGCCGGGTACGCGCCGAGGCCCATCAGCGTGGAGGTGATCGGAAAACCGGTGACCTCGACCAGCTCGCGCAGCAGCTTGGTGGCTTCAGGGCCGGAATTGATCACGCCGCCGCCGCTGTAGATCACGGGACGCTTGGCGTTCGCGAGCAGCGAGACGGCCTTGCGGATCTGCGTCGCATCGCCCTTCACGCGCGGCGCGTAGGAGCGGTGCACGTCGGACTTGCGCGGCGGATGATAGGTGCCGGTCGCGAACTGCACGTCCTTGGGCACGTCGACCAGCACCGGGCCCGGACGGCCCGTGGTCGCAACGTAGAACGCCTCGTGCAGGACCTTTGCGAGATCGTTGACGTCGCGCACCAGCCAGTTGTGCTTGGTGCAGGGACGCGTGATGCCGACCGTGTCGCATTCCTGGAACGCGTCGTTGCCGATCAGATGCGTCGGCACCTGGCCGGAGATGCAGACCAGCGGGATCGAGTCCATCAGCGCGTCGGTCAGCGGCGTCACCATGTTGGTGGCGCCGGGACCGGAGGTCACCAGCGCAACGCCCGGCTTGCCGGTCGAGCGCGCATAGCCCTCGGCGGCGTGGCCCGCGCCCTGCTCGTGCCGGACCAGGATGTGCTGGACCTCGCTCTGCTGGAAGATCTCGTCATAGATCGGAAGCACCGCGCCGCCGGGATAGCCGAAAATGTCGGTCACGCCGTGATCGATGAGCGCGCGGACGATCATCGCGGCGCCGGTCATCTGGTTCGGATCGTGGCTCTTGTCGGTCATTGGCTTGCTCCGGATGCGCTGTTGCCAGCGGCTTCGTTCGTGTCGGGTTCAGGAAATAAAAAAGGCCCCGAAGAGGGCCCATGCACACCGCCTGTCATGTGGATGGCAGCTAGCCATCCCCGGCGGTGTGCCTGGGTACGACGGCGATAAGGAGCTTGGTAATAATGTTACGCATGGCAGGCGCTCGGCTTCCCAAAGGTTGCGCGAAACATAGCGGCCAAAGCCTGGATGTCAAGGCAATGCGGCCGTTCCCGCGCGATTTTGGCAGTGTAGCGGTGTTCCCGGGGTTCGGCGAGAGGTAAATTTGCGAACCCGGCACAAAAGCACGTCAGTCGGGGTCCTGCGCCGCGTTCACGGTCGCCGCCAGCCAGCCCCTCGCCTCCTCCAGCTTCACCCATTCGAACTCCGGCAATTGGTGCCGGAACCAGGTGTACTGGCGCTTGGCGTAGTGGCGGGTATCGGTGCGGCCGACCGTGGCCGCCTCGTCCAGGCTGAGCTCACCGCGCAAATGCCGGATCAGGGCCGGCACGCCGTGGGCCTTCATCGCCGGTAGCAAGGGATCGAGCTTTCGGGCGGCGAGGCGCTCGACCTCCCTCAAGGCGCCGGCGCCGAGCATGGCGTCGAAGCGGGCATCGATGCGGGCATAGAGCTCCTCGCGCTCGGGGGCGAGGAACACCGCGCGAAAACTGTCCTGCGGCAACAGCGGCGGCTGCCCCTCCTGGTGCCAGTCGAGCAGCGAGCGCCCGGTCGCCTCGACCACTTCGAGTGCGCGTGCGATCCGGGTGCGGTCGCGCAGGTTCAATCGCTCGGCCGCACGCGGATCGCGGGCCGCGAGTTCCGCATGCAACGCCTCGACACCGTTCCGCTCCAGCCGCGCGCGCACGTCTTCGCGCACCTCGGCGGGGATCGGCGGCACCACGGAGAGGCCCGCGGTCAGCGCCTTGAAATAGAGCCCGGTGCCGCCGATGAAGATCGGCAGGCGGCCTTGGGTTCTCGCCTCTTCGAGCGCCGTCGCCGCATCGTTCACCCAGGCGCCGGCCGAGAAATTCACGGCGGCATCGACGTGGCCGTAGAGGTGATGCGGCACGAGCGCCTCGTCTGCCCGTGTCGGGCGCGCCGTAATGATGCGCAGGTCGCGGTAGACCTGCATGGAATCGGCATTGATGACGACGCCGCCGGTGGCGAGTGCCAGCTCGAGCGCCAGCGCCGACTTGCCGCTGGCGGTCGGGCCTGCGATAAGCACGGCCTTGCCGACATGGCTTCTGCTGACTTGCCTCTCGCTCACGAAAACCTCAAATGTCCCTCGTCGCCACGCTGATCTGCAATCCCGATAGTCCCGCGCTCGACTCTACCATCGTCGACGGCGCCCGCGCCGTGCTGCCTCAGGCGGCGCCTGCGCACTGGCTGTTCGACGGGGTTGCGGTCGACATTCCCTTCAGCGCCGACAGTAACCTCGAAGGCGACCGTCACGCCATCGAACAGCGGTTGCGCGAGCTTCGCGGCGACCTGCCGATCGACATCGTCGTGCAGCCTGCCGGTGCCCGGCGCAAGAAGCTTTTTCTCGCCGACATGGATTCCACCATGATCGGCCAGGAATGCATCGACGAGCTCGCCGATCTCGTCGGGATGAAGGCCCATGTCGCCGCCATCACCGAGCGCGCGATGCGCGGCGAGATCGAGTTCGAGCCGGCGCTGCGCGAGCGCGTTGCACTCTTGAAGGACCTTCCCGCCAGTGTCGTCGACGAGGTGCTGGCCAAGCGCATCACGCTGACCCCGGGCGGCCGCGCGCTGGTCGCGACCATGCGGGCGCACGGCGCCTATACCTGCCTCGTCTCCGGCGGCTTCACGCTGTTCGCGAGCGCGGTCGCCGCCAGGATTGGCTTCCAGGAGAACCGCGCCAACGAACTGATCGTGCGCGACGGCAAGTTCACCGGCGAGGTCAAGGAGCCGATTTTGGGCCGCGCGGCCAAGCTCGCGACGCTGGTGGATCTGATGGAGTCGTTCGATCTCGACGACATCGACTCGGTCGTGGTCGGCGACGGCGCCAACGATCTGGCGATGATCCAGGCGGCGGGACTGGGTGTGGCCTATCACGCCAAGCCGGCGGTGGCGGCCGCCGCCGCGGCACGGATCGACCATGGCGATCTCACCGCGCTGCTGTATGCGCAGGGGTATCGGCGCGAGGAGTTTGTGGAGGCTTAGCCTCCGCTCCGCCGTCATCACCCGCCTTGTGCGCAATTGCGCACTGGAGCGGGTGATCCAGTATTCCAGAGACGGCGACGTATACGGAGAGGCCGCGGCATACTGCATGCCCCGCTTTCGCGGGGCATGACAGTTTAGCGCGCGGTCGAGAGCGTGCCTTACTGCACGCTCAGCGCAACAAACCGCAGCTCGCCGTCGGCGTTGGAGACCAGCAGCAGCACCGACTTCTTGCCGTCCTTCTTGAGCTGGTCGACCCGCTTCTGGATGTCGGCGCCGCTGGAGACGGCCTCCTGCGCCACCTCGACGATGACGTCGCCGGCGGACAGGCGCTTCTCGGCAGCATCGGAATTGGCGTCGACATTGGTGACGACCACGCCCTTGACGCTGTCCTTGATCTTGTAGCGCGTGCGCAGGTCCTTGTTCAGCGTGGCAAGATCGAGGCCGAGCGCCTTCTGCGTCACCAGCTTCTCGGGCGGGGGCTCGTCGGTCTTCACCGCGGCCTGCACCTTGTCGGGATCCTGAAGGCGTCCGAGCGTGACCTTCTTGGTCTGCTCCTCGCCCTTGCGGATGATGATGACGTCAACTTCCTTGCCGACCGCCGTGTCGGCGACGACGCGGGAGAGATCCTTCGGATCCTTGACGTCCTTGCCGTCGAACTTGACGACGACGTCGCCGGGCTCGATGCCGGCGGGCTTGGCCGGGCCCTTGTCGTCGACGCCCGCAACCAGCGCGCCGCGCGGCGGCTTGATGTTGAGGCTCTCGGCGATCTCGTCGGTGACGCTCTGGATGCGCACCCCCAGCCAGCCGCGGCGCAGTTCGCCGAACTGGCGGAGCTGGTCGACCACACCCACGACCGTCTTCGACGGCACGGCAAAGCCGATGCCGATCGAGCCGCCGGAGGGCGAGATGATCAGCGTGTTGACGCCGATGACGTCGCCATCGAGATTGAACAGCGGACCGCCGGAATTACCGCGGTTGATGGCCGCGTCGGTCTGGATGTAGCTGTCATAGGGACCCGAGGAGATGTCGCGGTTCTTGGCCGAAACGATGCCGGCCGTCACCGTGCCGCCCAAGCTGAACGGGTTACCGATCGCGACCACCCAGTCGCCGAGGCGCAGCTTGTCGGAGTCGCCGAACTTCACCGCGACCAGCGGCTTCGTCGGCTTGAACTTCAATACGGCGAGGTCGGTCTTCTTGTCGACGCCGACCAGCTCGGCCTTGATCTTGGTGCCGTCGTTGAGAATGACGTTGATCTCGTCGGCGTCCGCAATGACGTGGTTGTTGGTGACG
The DNA here is from genome assembly GCF_028128935.1 of Bradyrhizobium sp. CCBAU 11361. NCBI lineage: Bacteria > Pseudomonadati > Pseudomonadota > Alphaproteobacteria > Hyphomicrobiales > Nitrobacteraceae > Bradyrhizobium > Bradyrhizobium sp. CCBAU 11361. Next base: position 22,035 of record NZ_LBJZ01000193.1, on the reverse strand, counting down.
ACGACGCCTGATGTGTCGATGATGAAGCCGGAGCCCAGCGAATTGGTCTTGCGGGGCGGGCCGTTGTCGCCGCCCTTGCCGCCGCCGCCGGGACCACCGGGACCCCTGCGGTTCTTGAAGAAGTCGTCGAAGAACTCCTCGAAGGGCGAGCCGGGCGGCAGTTGCGGCATGGTGTTGCTGCCGCCGCCCTTGGCTTCGACGGTCTGCGAGGTCGAGATATTGACGACCGCGTCGATCACCTTCTCGGCGACGTCGGCGATGCCCTCCGGCCCGCGCGCATGAGCCGGCGTGCCGAACGCGCCGAAAGCACTGACGGCGAGCGCGGCCAGCCCAATTCTCACGCCAAGTCGCGCACGATGGCGCAAGCGGGACGGGGCAATGATGGCAGCGGTCATAGTGATCTCCAGAGAAAGGGATTCGGCGTCAAGACTGCGCTCGAACGGGGGCCCGGCGCAAGCGCGGAGCTTCACGGGCCTCAAGACCCGCATAATACGGCGAAAACCGGTTCCTTGCCTTCACTTTGGCGTTGGCGCGAGGTCTAGATCGGACGCCGCATCACCCAGATCAGGATCAGGCCGGCCACGGCCGAACCGATCCCGACCACCCGCAGGATGTTGTCCGGCGTGGCGATGGCGCTCTTCATGGCCTTGCGCATCCAGTTCGGACTTGCCGCAAACATCAAGCCTTCCAGCACGAACAAGATGCCTAAGCCGATGAGGAAGTCGGCGAACGCAATGGACCTCATCGGATTGGAACCTCCCGTTGTACTGTTCTTCTGGACGAAGGGCGGCCAGATCTGCCGCCCTTGTCAGGCTTACGGCTTTGCCGTCGCGGTCGCCGCCTTGCCGGACGGGTTACCAAAGAACCGGAAGAAATCCGAGTCCGGCCGCAGCAGGAAGCGGGTGTCATTCGACTTCAGCCCGTTCTCGTAGGCCGTCATCGACCGGTAGAAGGCGAAGAAGTCGGCATCCTTGCCGTAGGCTTCCGCGAACAGACGGTTGCGCTCGGCGTCGCCGACGCCGCGGGTCTGCTCGGCCAGCGACCTGGCTTCCGCCTCGATCACGGTCGCCTCGCGGTCGGCCTTGGAGCGGATCTCCTGTGCCTTCTGGCCGCCCTGCGCCCGGAACTCGGCGGCTTCCCGCTCGCGTTCCGTCTTCATGCGCTGGTAGACCGCCTGGCTGTTCTGCTCCGGCAGGTCGGCGCGCCGGATCCGGACGTCGACGACCTGGATACCGTAACCGTCGGCCTCGCGATCGAGCTGGTCGCGGATGCGCAGCATCAGCTTCTCGCGGTCGTCCCGCACCACGTTGATGAAGGTGACCTCGCCGAGCACGCGGCGCAGCGCCGCGTTCAGAAGCGTGGTGAGCTGGATGTTGGCGGCCTGGATTGAACCGACGCTCTGATAGAAGCGCAGCGCATCCTTGATGCGATAGCGCGCGAAGGCGTCCACCACGAGCCGCTTCTGGTCGGATGCGATCGCTTCCTGCGACGGGTTCTCCAGATCGAGGATCCGCTTGTCGATGTTGATCACCGAGTTCCACGGCGCCTTGAAGTGCAGGCCGGGATCAGTGACGACGTCGACGGGCTTGCCGAACTGAAGCACGATGGTCTGCTCGGTCTGCTGCACCGTGAACAACGACATGTAGCCGACGATCACGACGAGCAGGAGCCCGAGGAGGGTGACGATACCTGTGACCGGAGACCTCATCGGCTGCCTCCGCCCGTTTGCTGACCGGCGGCAGGAGGCCGCTTCGTCGTCAATTCGCCGAGCGGCAGATAGGGCACGACGCCCTGGCCCGAGGGGCCGCCGTCATAGACGAGCTTGTCCGCGCCGCCGAGCACGCGCTCCATCGTCTCCAGGTAGATCCGTTCACGCGTCACTTCGGGCGCCTTCTTGTATTCCTCGTAAACCTTCAGGAAGCGCGAGCTCTGGCCCTTGGCCTCGGCAACCGCCTGCTCCTTGTAGCCTTCGGCGGCCTGCATGATCTGCGCCGCACGTCCGCGTGCCTGCGGCACCACCTGGTTGGCGTAGGTCTGTGCTTCGTTCTGCAACTGCTCGAGATTGGCGCGCGCCGCCTGCACGTCGCGGAAGGCGTCGATCACCTGCGCCGGCGGATCGACCTTCTGCATCTGCACCTGGCTGATCTGAATGCCGGCGCCGTAGCTGTCCAGAGTCTTCTGGATCAGTTCCTGCACGCCCTGTTCAGTGACGTTGCGCGCGCCGGTGAGGATCGGCTGGATCTGCGAGCGGCCGATCACCTCGCGCATCGCGCTCTCGGCGACCGCCTTCACGGTGCCTTCGGGATTCTGGATGTTGAAGAGGAAGTCGCCGACGCCGCCGGTGTCGGGCTTGATGCGCCATAGCACGGTGAAGTCGACGTCGACGATGTTCTCGTCACCGGTGAGCATCAGGCTCTCTTCGGGCACGTCGCGAATGGAGCGGCCGCGCCGTGCCGGATCGTCGATCAGCGTCATGCCGATGGAGATGGTGTTGACGCGCAGCGCCTTGGGCAGCAGCACTGTCTCGATCGGATAGGGCAGATGATAGTTCAGGCCCGGATCCACGGTGCGGACATGCTTGCCGAAGCGCAGCACGACGCCGCGCTCTTCGGACTGCACGCGGAAGAAGCCCGACAGCAGCCAGAACGCGAGGATGATCAGGATGATCAGCGTGATGCCGACGCCGGAGAAATAGCCACCCGGCATGATCTGCTGGAGGCGGTCCTGGCCACGCCGCAGAAGGTCTTCCAGATCCGGCGGCCTCGGCCCGACCGGTTGCGGGCCTGAGCCCCATGGTCCCTTTGGACCCGAGCCCCATGGGCCACCGCCCTGATTCTTCCACGGCATTCGACGCTCTCCTCGGCAGGGTGGAATTGCCCCTGCCCGCTTTGTCCGGTCCGGCTTTATAGGGGACAGGCAGGTCCCTTACAACGCAACCCGGGCTGTCTTTGCAGCTAAGCCCGGGGGCGGAAAAGTCAATGTTAACATTGGCGAATGCGGTTAATGGCGCGGCCGCCGACGATATGTCACATAGGAGAAATCGGCGCTGTCGTCCGGTCCGGCAGGATGACGGATGCGCGCCGTCTCCTCCCATTTTGCCGTGTCGATGGCGAAATGCGTGTCGCCTTCGGGGCGCGCATGCACTTCGGTGATTTCGAGGCGATCGGCACGATCCAGCCATTGCCGATAGATCTCGGCGCCGCCGATCACCGCGATCTCGGTGACCGAACGCCGCAGTGCATCGCCGCGCGCAACCGCCTCCGCATCCGCGGCCGATATCGTGACGACGGCCCCGGCGGCGCGATAGGCCGCATCGCGCGTGATCACGATGTTGGTGCGGCCCGGAAGCGGCCGGCGCAGGGATTCGAACGTCTTGCGGCCCATGATCACGGGCTTGCCGATCGTGAGCGCCTTGAAGCGCGCCATGTCGGATTTCTGCCGCCACGGAATCGCGCCGCCAGCGCCGATGACGCCGTTCTCCGCAATCGCGACGACGAAGACGATCTCCATCAGGTCTCGCTCCCGGCAAGCCGCGTCAGCGCAGGACCGGTGACTCGGCACAGCGTCCAGTCGTCCATCATGACGGCGCCGAGCGACTTGTAGAACGCGATCGACGGCACGTTCCAGTCGAGCACCGCCCATTGCAGGCGCGACCAGCCGTTCTCGACGCACTCCTTTGCGAGATGGACCAGCAGCGCCTTGCCGAGGCCTTTGCCCCGATGCGACGGCCGCACATACAGATCTTCGAGATAGATGCCGTGACGGCCGCTGAAGGTGGAGAAATTGGCGAACCAGACCGCAAAGCCGACCGCCTCGCCGTTCCACTCGGCGATCGCGCAATAGAGCTGCGGTCTGTCGCCGAACAGCGCGTCCGCGATGTCAGCCTCGGTCGCCTCGACCTCGTGCGAGAGCTTTTCGTATTCGGCGAGCTCGCGGATGAAGGAAAGAACGAGCCCGGCTTCCCCCGGACGCACGCGGCGGATGTTGAGCGACATCTGCGCTAGACCGCGACTTCCGCCTTGATGTGCGGATGCGGATCGTAACCGACGAGCTCGAAATCCTCGAAGCGGAAGGAGAAGATGTCCTTCACGTCGGGGTTGATCCGCATCACCGGCAGCGCACGCGGCGCGCGCGTGAGCTGGAGCTTCGCCTGCTCCAGATGGTTGGAATAGAGATGGGTGTCGCCGAACGAATGCACGAAGTCGCCGGGCTTGAGGCCGGTGACCTGCGCCACCATCATGGTCAGCAGCGCATAGGAGGCGATGTTGAAGGGCACGCCGAGGAACACGTCGGCCGAGCGCTGATAGAGCTGGCACGACAGCTTGCCGTTGGCGACATAGAACTGGAACAGGCAGTGGCACGGCGGCAGCGCCATCTTGTCCACCTCGGCCGGATTCCACGCCGAGACGATCAGGCGGCGTGAATCCGGATTGCGCTTGATCATGTCGACGACATTGGCGATCTGGTCGATGCTGCGTCCGTCCGGCGCCGGCCACGAGCGCCACTGATGACCATAGACCGGGCCGAGGTCGCCATTGGCGTCCGCCCACTCGTCCCAGATGGTGACGCCGTTGTCGCGCAGATATTTGATGTTGGTGTCGCCCTTCAGGAACCACAACAGCTCGTGCACGATCGCCTTCAGCGGCAGCCGCTTGGTGGTCAGCATCGGGAAGCCGGCCGACAGATTGAAGCGCATCTGATGGCCGAACACCGAGAGCGTGCCGGTGCCCGTCCGGTCGGTCTTCTCGGCGCCGTCTGAAAGAATCCGCTCGAGCAGGTCCTGATACTGGTGCATGTGCCATAGAGCCTTTGGGGAGGCGGCGAACTTAGCGGCCACCCCCGCGCTGCGACAGCGGCGATTCGCTGCCTGCACCGATTATACCCGGAAAAAGTGAGCGTTTCCGGTGCAAACGGCAAGGGGCGGAACTCGCGTCCCGCCCCTCCTCTATCGGCTTGAAAGTGCTGCCTAACTTGCCGGCTTGAGCACCGGGGTCCACTTCGCGATCTCGTTCTTGACGAGAGTGGCCAGCGCCTCCGGCGTCCGGTCCGCAGGACCGGGGATGACGCTGCCGAGCTCGAGCAGCCGCTTGCGCACGGTCCCGTCGTCGAGCGCCTTGACGGCGGCGGCGTTCAGGCTCGCCACGATCGCCGGCGAAGTTCCCTTCGGGGCGAACATCGCGTTCCAGGCCTGGGCCTGGAACGCAGGCAGGCCGGCTTCCGTCGTCGTCGGCACGTTCGGCAGCGACGGATTGCGCTCGACCGTTGCGATCGCATAGGCCTTGATGGTGCCGGCGTTGATCTGCGGCACGGCGTTGACGATCTGGTCGCACATGTAGTCGACCTGCCCCGCCACCAGCGCGTTCATCGCGGGGCCGGTGCCGTTGAAGGGCACGCCGACCGGCTTGATGTCGAGGATGGAGTGCAAGAGTTCGCAGGACACGTGCGAGACCGAGCCGACGCCGGCATGCGCCGCGTTCACCTTCTCGGCATTGGCCTTCACGTAGGTGACGAACTCCTTCAGGTCCTTCGGCGGAAAATCCTTGCGCGCGAGGATCAGGATCGGCGTGCCCGCGAGCAGCGCGATCGGCTCGAAGTCTTTCTCCGGATGATAGGCAAGCTTCGGATAGAGCGGCACGGATGCGGCATGGGTGCCCATATGCCCGGTGATCAGCGTATAGCCGTCATTGGCCGCGCGCGCGGCCCGCGCAGTCGCGGTGGTGCCGCCGGCGCCGACCACATTCTCGATGATGATGCTCTGCCCGAGCGTCTGCGCCATGTGCGCGGTGACGATGCGCGAGATCACGTCGGTCGGGCCGCCGGCTGCGAACGGCACGATCATGGTGATGCCGCGCGTCGGATAGGTCTGCGCCTGAGACGGTGCGACAAACGCGCACAGCGATGCAAGCGCGACGGCACATGCGCCCGTAGCGAGCGCGCGAATAGAAGTCATGTCGTTTCCCCGGGACGCAAACAAAAATGCCGGCCACAAGGGCCGGCATTTTCATGTCACGAAGTCATCACACAAGTCGATTCGACTTCCGAATGCGGCGCGCGGACGCAGGCGCGACGCGATCAGTTCTCGGATTCGGTGAACACCTCGTCGCGCTTGGCGCGCAGCGCAGGCAGCACCGTGAGGATCAACAGGCTCGCCGCGATCGCCAGCAACACTGCCGACAGCGGACGCGTCAGGAACACGCTCCAGTCACCGCGCGAGATCAGCAGTGCGCGGCGCAAGTTCTCTTCCATCAGCGGTCCGAGCACCATGCCGAGCAGCAGCGGTGCCGGCTCGAAATCGTGCTTGATCAGCCAGTAGCCGACGAGACCGAACACGCCGGCGAGGATGACGTCGACCGGTGCGTTGTTCACCGAGTAGATGCCGATCGCGCAGAAGATCACGATCGAGGGGAACATCAGCCGGTAAGGCACGCGCAGCAGGCGGACCCAGATTCCGACCAGCGGCAGGTTGATGATGATCAGCATCAGGTTGCCGATCCACATCGAGGCGATCATGCCCCAGACGAGATCCGGCTGCTTCTGCATCACCTGCGGACCCGGCACGATGCCATGGATGGTCATCGCGCCTACCATCAGCGCCATCACCGCGTTCGGCGGAATGCCGAGGGTGAGCAGCGGGATGAAGGAGGTCTGCGCCGCCGCGTTGTTGGCGCTCTCCGGCGCCGCCACGCCCTCGATCGCACCGCGGCCGAACCGCGACGGGTTCTTGGCGATCTTCTTCTCGAGCGTATAGGCCGCAAAGGACGCGATCACGGCGCCGCCGCCCGGCAGGATGCCGAGGATCGAGCCGAGCACGGTACCGCGCAGGATGGCAGGCGCGGAATCGCGCAGATCCTTCCTGGTCGGCATCAGGCCGGTGATCTTCTGCTGCACGAGGTCGCGGTTCATCTCGGCGCCGGCGTCGAGGTTGCGGATGATCTCGGCAAAGCCGAACACGCCCATCGCCACCGTCGCAAAGCCGAGACCGTCGGCGAGCTCCGGAATGTTGAAGGCCATGCGCGAGGCGCCGGTTTCGATGTCCGAGCCGACCATCGACATGAGCAGGCCGAGCACGATCATCGCGATCGCCTTCAGCACCGAGCCCTTGGCCAGCACGACCGCGAAGATCAGGCCGAGCACCATCAGCGAGAAATACTCGGCCGGGCCGAACGCCAGCGCGAGCTTGGTCAGCGGTGCGCCGAGCACGGCGATGAGCACGGTCGCGACGCAGCCGGCGAAGAACGAGCCGATCGCGGCGATCGCCAGCGCCGGGCCGGCACGGCCCTGCTTGGCCATCTGGTGACCGTCGATGGCGGTGACGACCGATGTCGCCTCACCTGGAATATTGACCAGGATCGACGTGGTCGAGCCGCCATATTGCGCGCCGTAATAGATGCCGGCGAGCATGATCAGCGCGCCGACCGGCGGCAGTCCGAAGGTGATCGGCAGCAGCATCGCCACGGTTGCGATGGTGCCGATACCCGGGAGAACGCCGACCAGCGTGCCGACGAGGGCGCCGATCAGACACATCAGAAGGTTGATCGGAGAAAGCGCGACGGCGAAGCCGTGGGCGAGGTTGGCAAAAATATCCATCACGCTCTCACTGGATCAGGAAACGCGGAAACATCGGCATCGGTAGCCCGAGCACGTAGGGGAAGAGCAGCGCGCAGCCGAGCGTCAGGCAGGCGCCGACGATGGCGGCCTCGAGCCAACGCGTCTCGTGCGAGCCCATCGCCGCAATCATGAAGCTGACGAAGGCGGACACCACGAGACCGAGCGGCCGGATCGCCAGGGCGAAAAACACGATCGAGGCCATCACGAACAGCGGCCCGCGCCAGGAATAATGGGCCATCGCCGGCCCATCGGTCAGAAGGCCGGTCAAGGCGATGCCCGCGGACAGCGCGACCAGCAACCCGCCGAACATGCGCGGCGCGGTGCCCGCACCGAAGGAGAAGCCGCGCATGCCCTGCAGATCGCTCGAGGCCCACAGCGCGAACAGCGCGAGCGCCATCAGAATGACGCCGCCGACATAATCCTGGGCCGACCGGATCGTCATGAACAGCGTGAGGATCGCCACCGCAAGGATCGGATAGGAATAGATCAGCGCCAGCAGCACGTCGGATGACGCCTTCTTGGTCTCACCGCCGACCGATCCGATCAGTGCCGCGGGAGCGCCCGCGACCAGCGCGGTGGCGTGGCTGATCAGAACGGTGGCCGGACCGCGTCCCGCGCCCCAGCCAAAAATCGTCCCGATCGACCAGATGAATTCGAATATCTGCGGCGCAATCGCCAGCAGACAAAAGCCGAGCGCCACCGAGGTGTTTCGGGTGGCCGTCGCTGAGTGGCCCATCGTATCGGCCATGCATGTCTCCTCCGCGACCCGTAAGTCACGCGCAGTGTTGTTCTAATCGGCTGGAAATGGATCCCTCGCCCGGATCACTGCCTAGCGATTTTCATTACACAATGCCAGCAAAACCCATCAAGCCTCCGGCGAGCAGGAGCCATAGTGGATTGATGCGCGAGACCGCTGCGAGCAGCGCAACCATCGCGGTCAGAAGCACCGCAGCAATAGTGCGATCGGTCGCCTGGGCCAGGATCAGGGCACTCGCCGCCATCAATCCGATCGAGAGCGGAACCAGTGCAGCCTGGATCAGGCCGGGCCAGCGCGATTGGCTGGGCCGGTTCAAGAGCCGGCTGACATAATAGGCAACCAGCGCGGTCGGCAGGCACATCGCCAGCGTCGCTGCCAGCGCGCCGGGGATGCCGGCGACCGCATAGCCGATTAACGTCACGATAAGCACGTTCGGACCTGGCGAGAGCTGCGCGATCGCATAGGCATCAGTGAACTGCTTGTCGGTCATCCAGTGATGCACATCGACCGCGATACGGTGCATCTCGGGCACCGCCGCCGCAGCGCCTCCGACCGCGAACAGCGACATCAGGGCAAAGGTGGAGATCAGCGCCCAGATCGGGTTCTCGGCGTTCACGCTGCTACCTTCCGCCGCAGGAGGAAGGTGGCGCCGACACTCACGGGGATCGCGACCAGCAGCACCGCCTGGAGCGGCAGGCGAAGCACGCCGATGGCGAGGAACACGCCGAGCATCAGGATGAGCGCAACCGCGTCCATCCGCTTGAGCAGCGGCGTCATCATGCGGAAGACCACCGCGATCAGGAGACCGACCGCCGCGCAGGAGATGCCCGCGAGGATGCGGCGCAGCACCTCCACATCGCCGAACCGGGCGTAGACGATCGCAAGCACGGTCATGATCAGCGTCGGCGGCAGCAGCAGCCCGGCAAAGGCGGCAACGCCGCCGGCAATGCCGCGCAGCCGCGCGCCGAAGACCATCGACAGATTGACGATGTTGGGGCCGGGCAGGAAATGGCAGAGCGCGAAGGTTTCGTTGAACTCGTCCGCCGTCATCCAGCGGTGCTGCTCGACGATCGCCCGCCGGGCAAACACCAGGACCCCGCCGAAACCGGCCAGGGACATCCGGGCGAAGGCCACGAACAGCGCGGCCAGGCTGGGCGGAGGGCCGAAGGTTGCGGCATGATCCGGCTCTTGGGCGGCCGGTGCTGAATCCGTGGACATGTCAGGAGCTTAGAACGCGGGCCGCCGCGAGGCCAAGATCGGACCTGTGCCTGTCCGGAACCTATCCAAAGGGAACCGCGCCATGCCCGCCCCAAACCCCTGTCTTTCTAAACCTTTGCCCCCTATATTGGGGGTGCTGGTTCGCCGGCTATGGAAATAAACGGTCGTCGTAATAAACCATTCGGACCCGGGGGCGGTACCCGGCGCCTCCACCAAAGCCCACCAGCGGGCGAGCCCTAGAAGCGGGTTTTGGCGGGGGCGAAATAGGATCGACGAGGGCGTAAAGGGCGTGCTTTTTCCCGGTATTGTTCCGCCGTTATCGGGCTACTGCAATAGTTGCCAACGACAACTTTGCTCCGGTTGCTCAGGCTGCGTAACGCAGTTTGAAAGACCATCTTAAAGTCCTAACGGGTTAAGCTCCGTTAGGCGGGGTTCGGAGGCACCTGGCAACAGAAGCCTCCACTTACCTTTGATTTCCTCCCCGGCGGGGACTCCTGCTGACCCGTCAGGCGCGGTACTATTGCGACTTGGCGAGTCGGGCCGGCAGGGCCCAACTCCTGGAATGCAACAGGACCACCATGGCGACCGATCATATCCGATACGATGTGCTGGCCCGCGACGCGCTGCGCGGCGTGCTGCGGAAGGTGCTGACCGACGCCGCGTCCCATGGACTGCCGGGCGAGCATCATTTCTTCATCACCTTCGTGTCGAAGGCCGAGGGCGTGAAGCTGTCGTCGCGCCTGTTGGCGCAATATCCGGAAGAGATGACGATCATCCTCCAGCACCAGTTCTGGGATCTGACCGTGCTCGAAGACCGCTTCGAGGTCGGCCTGTCGTTCGGCGGCATTCCGGAGCGGCTGGTGGTGCCGTTCAGCGCCATCAAGAGCTTCCTCGATCCGTCCGTGAAATTCGGCCTCCAGTTCGACACGTCCGATGTCGCCGAGGTCGTGCCGGAGACGTTGCCCGCGGCCCCTGCCCCTTCGGCCGTGTCGGTGCCCGCGCCCGCTCTGGAAAAGGCGGAGACCGCGGAAGAGCCGACCCCGCCGAGCCAGGGCGGCGCCGAAGTCGTGCGGCTCGATCGTTTCCGCAAGAAATGATCTAGGCTGCCGCGCGAGACCTCGCGCCCGGCCAGACTGCCTATATAGAAGAGCACATGAAGAGGCCGCGCGGCATTTCGTGCGGCGGAATGGATGTGCTCATGGCCAAAGCTGCCCGCTCGAAGACCGCCCGCCCTGCGACCCGCATCGAGACCGACAGTTTCGGTCCCATCGAGGTCCCCTCCGATCGCTATTGGGGGGCGCAGACCGAGCGCTCGCGGCAGAATTTCCGCATCGGCACGGATCGCATGCCGATCTCGCTCGTGCATGCGCTCGGCATCGTCAAGCTCGCCGCGGCGCAGTCCAATCGCGAACTCGGCCTGCTCGACCAGCGCCGGGCCAATGCCATCACCCGCGCCGCGCGCGAGGTGATCGACGGCAGCCTCGACGATCATTTTCCGCTCGTCGTGTGGCAGACCGGCTCGGGCACGCAGACCAACATGAACCTCAACGAGGTGATCGCCAACCGCGCCAATGAGCTGCTCGGCGGCGAGCTCGGCGCCAAGAAGCCGGTGCATCCCAACGATCACGTCAACATGAGCCAGTCGTCGAACGACTCGTTCCCCACCGCAATGCACATCGCGGCCGCAAGCCGCATCACCGCCGATCTCGTTCCTGCCCTCGGCGAGCTGCTCCGCGCGCTGCGCAAGAAGGAGAAGGAGTTTTCCAGGATCGTGAAGATCGGCCGTACTCATACGCAGGACGCGACGCCCCTGACGCTCGGCCAGGAATTTTCCGGCTATGCCGCGCAGGTCGAAAGCGGCATCGCCCGGCTCAAGGTCGCGGTGAAGGAGCTCTATCCGCTGGCACAGGGCGGCACCGCCGTCGGCACCGGCCTCAACTCGAAGCCGCGCTTTGCAAGACTGTTCGCAAGGCACGTCGCCGGGATCACCAAACTGCCCTTCACCAGCGCCGCCAACAAATTCGAGGCGCTGGCCTCGAACGACGCCTATGTGCTGGCGCACGGCGCCATCAATTCGGTCGCGACAGGGCTGTTCAAGATCGCCAACGACATCCGCCTGCTCGGATCGGGCCCGCGCTCGGGCCTCGGCGAGCTGATCCTGCCGGAGAACGAGCCGGGCTCCTCGATCATGCCGGGCAAGGTCAATCCGACGCAATGCGAGGCGATGACCATGGTGTGCTGCCAGGTGTTCGGCAATCACACCGCGATCACGGTCGCCGGCAGCCAGGGTCATTTCGAGCTCAACGTCTACAAGCCCGTGCTGGCCTACAACATGCTGCACTCCATCCGCCTGATGGCCGACGCCGCACGCTCCTTCACCGAACATTGCGTCAGCGGCATCCGCGCCGACGAAAAACGCATAAGTGAGCTGATGCAGCGCTCGCTCATGCTGGTGACCGCGCTTGCCCCGAAAATCGGCTACGACAACGCCGCCAAGGTGGCCAAGACGGCGCATGCCAACGGCACCACGCTGAAAGAGGAGGCGCTGCGGCTCGGCTTCGTCACAGCGGACGAGTTCGACCGTTTGGTGCAGCCGGAGAAGATGACGAAACCGGGGTAATTCCGAATTCCGATAGTCATCCGTAATGATACGGAGCCAAAAAGCTCATAATTGTAAGGCTTAAAGGACAGGATTTGATTACCGTCAATGTTTCGGAAGGACGGCGTGTTACGCAGCCATTCTGCCCTTGGCGGGGCGAAATTCATCGTTTGATGGCCCAAGGGGCCGATTTGACGAGGACGAGCAAATGACAATCAAGTCTTGTGGGGCGCGACGCGGCGCCTCGTTTCGGAATGTTTCATCCTGCCTGAAGAGGATCGGATGATGGAGACGCGGCATGGGGAACGTCATCAACCTGAATCGTTTCCGGAAGCGCGCCGAGCGGGAAGCCTCGGCGAAGCAGGGGGACGCCAATCGGGCGAAGTTCGGCCGCACGAAGGCGGAGCGGTCGGCGGAGGAGACGCGCGCGGACAGGGCGAAGGAGCACCTGGATCAGCATCAGATCGATCGCGAGGAGCAGCCATGAAATCGCCCGTCGTGAAACGGTCGATCGTCGTCGCCGGTCACAAGACCAGCGTCAGCCTGGAAGAGGCGTTCTGGAACGGCATGAAGGAGATTTCGGGCCTGCGCAACATGACGCTGTCCGAGCTCGTCGGCGAGATCGACGGCAATCGCCAGCAGGGCAATCTGTCCTCGGCGATCCGCCTGTTCGTGCTGGACTACTTCAAGAGCCGCGCCATGGCCGCCCAGCCGGACAAGGTCCCGGCCCAGTAGCCGCGAGGCGTCTTTTCGACCCGCCAGGGCGGCCGCACTTTAAAATCACTCTAAGGTGCAGCTTCCGCCGACCGGCGCGCTTGACCTCAATGCCCTGCGTTGAAAATACAGGGCATGACCGACACCAATGATACGCGCCCTCACATGCCGCTGGGTCTGGCCCTGCGCGGCTACACCGGCGTCATCCAGCACCTGTCCGCCCGGGACACCGGTTCGGCGCTCTCGGACATCGAGCTCGAGAGCCGGCTGATCGAGCTCGGCTTCGTCGAGGGGGCGCGGGTCGAGGTCCTGCACGAGGGGCTGGTCGGGCGCGACCCCATCGCCGTGCGGGTCGACAGCATCACGATCGCGGTCCGCCGGCGCGAAGCCATGGCCATCATCGTCGCCTAGATAGCGACCGGACGCCGCATCCCGGACCAGTGATCCCATGGAATTACCTCTGCTGCATCTCGCCCTGGTCGGCACGCCAAACAGCGGCAAGACCTCGCTGTTCAATGCCCTGACCGGCAGCCGGCAGAAGGTTGCGAACTATCCGGGCGTCACCGTCGAGCGCAAGGAAGGCTTCTTCGTCACGCCCCAGGGACGCCAGGTCTCGGTGGTCGACCTGCCCGGCACCTATTCGCTGCGCGGCCGCAGCCCGGACGAGGAGATCACCCGCGACTTCGTGCTCGGCAAGGCCTCCGGCGAGACGGTGCCCGACCTCGTGCTTTGCGTGGCCGATTCCACCAATCTGCGCCTGACCATCCGCCTGCTGCTGGAGCTCAAGCGCACCGGCCGGCCGATGATCCTCGTGCTCAACATGTTCGACATCGCCACGCGCCGCGGCATCACCGTCGACGTCGAGCGGCTCGCCAAGGAGCTCGGCGTGCCCGTGGTCACCTCGATCGCGGTGCGCAAGGGCGGCACGGCCGATCTGTTGACGCTGACCGACGAGATCTCGGCGCGGCTCGCCGCCGAGCCGGCCGAGAACAACTGGCGCGCACTCAGCGTGGCCGAATTGCGCTCCACCCAGCGCGAGGCCGACCGCATCATCGCCGATTGCGTCAGCCTGCCTGCTAGACCCGACACCTGGACCGCGCGGATCGACGCCGTGGTGCTGCATCCCGTCGGCGGGCTGATCGTGCTGGCGCTGATCCTGTTCGTGATGTTCCAGGCGGTGTTCGCCTGGGCGCAGCCGCTGATGGACCTGCTCAAATCAGGCTTCGACGTGCTCGGTGAACTCGTACACGACACCCTGCCCGCCGGCCTGCTGCAGAGTTTTCTGCAGAACGGCGTAATCTCCGGCGTCGGCAGCGTCATCGTGTTCCTGCCGCAGATCATCCTCATCTTCCTGTTCATCCTGCTGTTGGAAGATTTCGGCTACATGGCGCGCGCCGCCTTCCTGATGGACCGCATCATGGGCGGCGCCGGCCTGCACGGCCGCGCCTTCATTCCGCTGCTGTCGAGCTTTGCCTGCGCCATTCCCGGCATCATGGCGACGCGCGTGATCGACAACAAGCGCGACCGGCTGACCACGATCCTGATTGCGCCGCTGATGACCTGCTCGGCGCGCATTCCGGTCTACACGCTGATTATCTCCGCCTTCATTCCGGCCAGGGACGTCTGGGGCTTCATCAACCTCCAGGGCCTCGTGATGTTCGGCCTCTACGTCGCCGGCATCACCAGCGCGCTTCTCGTCTCGTTCCTGATAAAATTCTTCATGCTGCGCGACTACGCGCCGGCGCCGTTCATGCTGGAGCTGCCGGACTACAAGATGCCGCGCCTGAAATCGATCGCGATCGGCGTCTACACGCGCGCGAAGATGTTTTTGCACCGCGCCGGCACCACGATCTTCTCGATGATGGTGCTGATCTGGTTCCTGGCCTCGTTCCCGCAGCCGCCTGAAGGCGCTACCGAACCCGCCATCAACTTCAGCCTGGCGGCGATTATCGGCAAGGCGCTCGAGCCGCTGCTTGCCCCGGTCGGCTTCAACTGGCAGATCGCGGTCGCCCTGATCCCGGGCATGGCGGCGCGCGAGGTCGCGGTCGCAGCGCTCGGCACCGTCTATGCGATCGAGGGCGGCAAGGAAGCGGCCGAGCAGATCGGCCAGGTGCTGGCGACGAAATGGTCGCTCGCCACCGCGCTGTCGATGCTGGCGTGGTACATCTTCGCCCCGCAATGCGCCTCGACGCTGGCCGTGATCCGGCGCGAGACCGGAAGCTGGCGATGGATGGCTGTGACCTTCACCTACATGCTGGTGCTGGCCTATGCCGCGAGCCTCGTGACCTACAACGTCGCGGTGGCGCTGGGAGCGGGATAGCCCCCTCGAAACTAAAAACTGCGAAAACAACCCCATGCACAGTAGACGGGGGGCGTGAAATCAATGGCTTACGAATTATCCGAATTCGTTTGACCCGTCGGGCAAAACACCTGCATGATCGCAACATCGGGAAGCGTCCGCAAACGATTGATCGCGGCCCGCATCCTCGACAAGTCCGCACAGTTCACCCGCGCCTGGCCTTGCCACATCGCAGGAATTGATGCCGGACCTCCATCGTTTTCTTCGGCTTCCCATGAAAAGGCCCCGGTCGATGCCGGGGCCTGAGTTCACCGGGAAGACACACACACTCAATAGCGAGCAGCGACCGGAGCACCGAAACCACCGAAGCGGTAGTTCAACCGAAGCGTAACCATGTCCACATCCTGGCTGATCCCGCTGCCGGTGAGCGTGACCCCGCCGGGTGTGACCACGCCTGCGAAGCCGAAATTGTCGCGTCCCATCCAGAGATGGTCGTACTCGATACCGGCCGACCAGTTCGGCGCAAAACCATATTCCCAGCCGACACCCAGGGCGCCGCCCCAGCGCGTGTGACCTGCCGAAGCCAGTCCGACGCCGGTGACGTTGTTGAATATATCGAATCGATTGCGGGTCACGGCGGCGCCGCCCTTCACGTAGAACAGCGAAGCGTTCCATGCCCAACCGAGCTGGGCTGTGAACAGCCCAATGGCGTCGGTCTTGCCTGTGGTCGAGATCAACGGATCGATCAGGCTGACGCGCGTGTTCTTGATCTCGGCCCAATCGCCCTGAGCTTCCAGACCAAGCACAAACTGATTGGTTTGCCAGCGGTACCCGATCTGTCCACCGGCGAGACCACCGGAGCGATCGGCGCAGCCACCTGCTACCGTCCCAGCGGGCGTTACGAAGTCGACACAACCATGGCTTTGCCCCCAGCCACCGTTGGCCCCGATGTAGAATCCGCTCCAGTTGTAGACCGCCATCACTGGTGCCGGCGGCGGCGCCTTGACGGCCATGTCGGCCGCCATGGCCGGAGCCGCCATACTCAGTGCCACGAAGCCGATCGCAGCAGTCGAAAACTTCCTCATGGTCTCGTCCCCTTTTTTGCTCTTTCGTTTGAATTCGCCGTCTCGTCCAAAAATGAGCACCCATGCTGGGACTAGGGTGCATAAGGTTCGCGAATGTGAGAAACTTTACGCGGGCAGGAGTCTCGAAACCCGTATCAAAATGGCAACACCCAAGCGCCATCTCTATGCACCGTAGCGTGCTTAATCGATGCTCGACGCTTCTGGCGGCAGAGGGCGCCCATCGTCTCCGAGCCACGCATGGATATCTGACGCCGGAATGAGCCGCCTCGGAACGTGAGGATTGATCGTACCTGCAAAAACAGAGAGGCCTTCATCGAGCTTTGCGCGCGCGAACAACTTGGCTTCGTCCTCGGTCGCGAACGTCCGCGTCTCGCGCGGACTGCGCTGCCTCGGCAAAACGCCACGTTGTTGAATTTCAAAGCTGACGTACCAAGTCGGGATCATCGCACCTGTCAACCTGTGAGCCTCGAAGTCGGGTTGTGGCGCGATCGTCATCCGCGTATTTGATGCAGATCAAACCCCGCGCGTCACACCGGCGATCGGGAGGTCGAGTAAAACGTCGGCAGGACGGTATCGTCGGCGCAACAATCGATGCTCACTTCGAACGCGGCTAACCTCATTGGATCACTTCCACACCAACAGACTGACCGCCGAGAAACTGCGCGACGATGATCTCGCCGACCTCGTCACGCTACATCTCGATGCCGATGTGTCGCGCTATGAGCGACGCCCCAACGCTCAGCCGATGCGCAGCCGAATGACCGATCGCGGCAGTGACGCCAGAAACAACACGGCGCAGACACACAGCAGGACAATGTCCTTGAACAGGAACTCGCCGGCCAAATTCCACGCCATGGGATCGGTTGAAAGGCTCCATGTGACGACGCCCGGCGTCGTGAAGAAGAACGACCATGTGATCGCGAAGGTCACCATGCCCATGAATGAACCGATAGCGGACAAGACCGGACTGAACGCGCCAGCCACCAGCAACGCCGCAATCACGAATTCGGCAACACCGAGAAAATAGGCCTCTCCTCTCAGGCCGAAGATCGACAGCCAGGAGATGAACGGACTGTTGGTGATGAACTGGGCGATGCCCTGCGCGGATTGCAGTGTGAACTTCTGCATTCCGAACGACACGAATATGATCACCATGACCCAGCGGAGAATGGCGAGTGGACGATAAGAACCGCCGCCATTCTCGGCGACGTTGAATCCCTTCATGCGACGATTTCTCCCCGGCTTGCACATGCATCTGTTGGCGAACGAAACGTTCGCTACAGGCCGTACGGAGGGGAGCGTCGGTCGTTACATTCGGAGCGAGGTTCCGCTCATCACAGCTGCGTGCAATGCGCATGTCCGTGGCGAGCGAGCACTCTCTCACCAGGTCCGCACGTTCACTGACAAATCAGTACGGGGGTTTTCGCATGCGTCAGCACCTTGTTGGTCACACTGCCGATGAGAAGCATGGAGAGTCCGCTGCGCCCATGGGATGACATAACGATGAGATCGCAACCTTTATTCTCGGCTGCTGCGATGATGGCTTGATGGGGTTGCGCGTTCTCCACTTGAATCAGTTCGCAGGAAACGCCGGCCTCCCTGGCCGCATTTGCCGCGCGATCCAACGCGCTCGTGGCCTGTTCCTTGCGCAGCTCGGCATATGTTGCGACTGCTTCACGGAACCGCCCTGTCATTTCTGAAAACGGCTCCACAACGAAGATGAGAGATACTTTGGCACCAAGGGATTTCGCCAGCGCCAACCCATGCGCCACTCCATGCTCCGCCAGCTCCGACCCATCTGTCGGAATGAGAATATGCCGGTACATGCTTCACCTCCCGCCGGTCTGGACGTATCGCCGCCTTCCGAAGGTAAGCTTGGCCAGCGTTCTGGATTCGGTCTTGAGATAGATCAAACTCTCGGCCCAACACGCCGTGACCCGGATGTCGGCATTGGCGCAAATCGGACGGGCGATGGCCCGTTGCGTCGTCGCTCTATGGGCGAGAAGCCGCCGAGACTGACGCAGGACTCCTGTCGCCCGGCCACGCGGCCATGGCCGCCTTGGCTGCGCCTCTCAATTCCTCAGGCGTGGCGCCGTCCTTGGCCTGGATGGCCATCCCCTGGAAGACGCTGAGGTAGAACCGGCTCAGGGCATCGATGTCCGTCGCAGCGGGCA
This sequence comes from Bradyrhizobium sp. CCBAU 11361, assembly GCF_028128935.1. Lineage (NCBI taxonomy): Bacteria > Pseudomonadati > Pseudomonadota > Alphaproteobacteria > Hyphomicrobiales > Nitrobacteraceae > Bradyrhizobium > Bradyrhizobium sp. CCBAU 11361. Next base: position 3,581 of record NZ_LBJZ01000193.1, on the reverse strand, counting down.
GTTCGCCATTGGCGACCGCCCCTTCGATCCGAGCGCGCAGATTGGCGAGCATGTCGAGGCGGACCTTTTTGATCGCGCGAGCGATTGTCGCCGGCCATTCGTCGCTGACGGCGCCCAGCACGGCCATGCAGCCGGCCGGCGCCGTGCGCGATTTCGGCAGGGTCTCGGTCGCCCCGATCAAGAGGTTCTCGACGCCGGCACGCGCGGTTTTTCCCTCCGCGAGCTTGTCCCACACGGGAGGTCCCTGGGTCAGCACGTAATGCTCGATCGCCGCAAGATAGAGCGCCTCCTTGCTCTCGAAGGCCGCATAGAGGCTCGGCGAGCGGACCCCCATGGCCTCGCAGAGGTCGTGCATCGAGGCCGCCTCGAACCCCTTGCGCCAGAACAGGAACATGGCGGCTTCGAGTGCCGCTTCGCGGTCAAATTCTCGTGGTCGTCCCGCCATCGCAGCTCTTTCTGTAATGATCAACACATAATTGGCTTGACGCGGTCGATCAAGTCTCCACATATTCTGTGTCGATCGTTACAGAATTGGAGAGATCAGATGACGCTGGCAGGAAAACGGGCCCTGGTGACGGGCGCAAGCAGAGGAATAGGTGCGGCCATTGCGAAAGCGCTGGCCGCGGAAGGCGCGGACGTAGCAATCACTTATGAGAAGTCCGCAGACAGCGCCGCGAAGGTGGTTGACGCCATCAAGGCCGGCGGACGCAAAGCCGTGGCGATCCAGGCCGACAGCGCGGATGTTGCCGCCGTCCAGGCCTCGGTCGACAAGACCGTCGCGGCGCTGGGCGGGCTCGATATTCTGGTCAACAACGCCGGAATTCTGCGCTTGGGTGGCCTCAACGACATTTCGCTTGGGGACATCGATGCGCTGCTGAACGTCAACGTCCGTTCGCCGATCGTCGCGAGCAAGGCCGCGCTGCGCCACCTTGGCAAGGGCGGCCGCATCATCACCATCGGCAGCTATTTCGCCGACCGCGTGCCTTCGCCGGTGCTCGGCGTCTACGCGGCGACGAAGTCGGCCCTGACCGCGTTCACGAAGGCGCTGGCGCGCGAGGTCGGCCCCAGGGACGTCACCGTCAACCTCATCCAGCCGGGCTCGATCGACACCGACATGAATCCCGCAAGCGGCCCGACCGCGGAGACGTTGAAGCAGTTCATGGCGCTCGGCCGGTACGGCGCGACGGATGACATCGCCAATGCGGTTGCGTTCCTGGCGAGCGCAAAGGCCAAATACATCACCGGCTCGACCTTGACCGTTGACGGCGGTGCGAACGCGTAAAGTATTTTCGAGCTACGTCGCTCTTAGCGCGTCATGTGCCGACCGAACAAACAATGACGGCGCCCCACACTCCGTCATTGCGAGCGTAGCGAAGCAATCCAGGCTCTTTCCCGGAGACAGTCTGGATTGCTTCGTCGCGCTCGCAATGACTGCTCGGAAATAGTCGCGTAGCCCGGATGGAGCGCAGCGCAATCCGGGTCTTCTTGCGCAGACACAGCGGCCCCGGATTGCGCTGCGCTCCATCCGGGCTACGGAACCCTACCTGAAATATCCCAGCACGAGATCGATATCCGAGCTGCCCGCCACGGTGCCGTTCAGCTCGGCGTCGATGACGCGGCGGCAGGCTTCGATCGCGGCGTGATCGCCGAGATCGTTGGCGGCTTCCAGCACGAGCCAGGCGGCATCGACCGAAGCCCTGTCCGGAGCTCCGCCGCCGACATCGGGGGCGAAGGCGTTGTTGAGGTTCTTCTTGCGAACGGCGGTGCCGAATTGAGGCAACATTTGCAAATACTCCCCTGCCAATTCCGGGATGATACTCGGTGAGCCTGCTCAGTGGACCTGCTTAGTGAACTTGCTCAATGGACTTGCTCAGTGGACTTTCTCAGTGGACTTGGAGTTCGGGCTGACGGCCCGCATCGGCACCCGCGCCGGTCTTGCGCGACTGGTAGAACTTCAGGATGCTGCGCGAGGTCTCGCTCTTGAGCCGGCTGAACTCGCGCTCATTGTCCTGGAGCTCGCGCGCGGTGATCAGATGATCCTTGGCGCCGAGGAACAGCAGCGACATCGTCGTGTCCCAGGAGAAGTTCAGCGCCTTGCACAGCACCAGGATCATCTCGCGGTTGCGGTCCATGAGCGCGCGCTCGATCACGTCGACCGGCAGCGCCGACAGCAGCGACAGGCCGATCTGCACCTCGTCGAAGCGGTGCTGGCGCGCATAGTTGGAGATCGAATCCTGGTTGAGGTTGCCCTGGCGGTACTGCGTCGTCACCACGCGCTTGGCGACGAAGTAGCTGCGCGAAGACGGGCCGAACTTGGATTGCAGATCGCCGGTGACCTCGGTCACCGAGCTCTGGATCTGCGCCATCATCTCGGGGCGCTCGCTCTCGAGCCGGCGGCGGACGTCTTCCGACGCTTTCGAGATCAGCTGCTGGAAGATGTGGCGCGGCACGTCCTTGCGCAGGCCAAGCTGCTCGGCAAGAATCGAGTCGCCCTCGGCGCGGCGGACCATGTGCAGCAGGCCCGAGCCGGAGAAGCGCGCGCCCTCGTTCTTGGCGACCGACGTCACGACCTCCTGGTCGCCGCGCTTGACCAGCACGTCGGTGACGGCCTCGCCGATCGACTTGCGCTGAGCAATCGCGAGCAGATGCGACTGGCTCTTGGTCAGGGCGCTCTCGACCAGCATCTTCTCGTCGATGCGGGTGGAGTCGCGCAGCACGGGACCGGCGACCGCGATCTCGTCGTCGAGAGCGAGCTGTTCGATGACGTTGAGCGGGGCGTGATCGCAAGCGGACATCAATTCGGAGAGCTGCGTCCGCGCGGCAACCTCGATCTCGTCGGCGAGCCGGCCGATGACCTCGCCGAACATGCTGATCTCGTCGTCGCTGTAGCGGCCGGTGATCAGGATGTCGGTCGCATGCCACAACGCGCGTGCCCGGCTTTCGTCGGTGCCGCGCGCGATCGCGTCGTCCAGATCCTGTAGAAGCGATTTCGCCCCGTTCATGTCGATCACCCCAGTTCTTGGTCGAGCCGTCCCGCCTGTGTTGGCGCGACGGCGAATTCCTCTGGCAACCGACACTAGGGAACAAACGCGAGAATCCGGTAAAGTCGGCAGATCAGTTTTGCCGATGAGAATTCATTCAAATGCGGGGGAATGTGTTTACCGGCGGGCAAGGGCTGCCACGACGCCTGCGGTTGCGGCAGCACACGCGCCTTATGGTTCGAGACGCGCCGTAAGGCGGCGCTCCTCACCATGAGGTCTCGGATTTCACCGCGAAACAAGACCTCATCCTGATGAGCCCGCCAACAGCGGGCGTCTCGAAGGATGCGCCGCGAGGAGACTGCCCGCAGGCCGTTCGAATGCGCGCCCTTACGGGTTCGACGGCGTCAGCACCAGCGGCGGCTTCGGCTTGGGCTTTGCGGGCGCAGGGCCCGGCGCGGGCCTCACCTCGATCGGCGGCGGCAAGGGCGCGACCTGCTGGCTTGCGAGCGGCGGGCTTGGCGCTGCGGGAGCGGCTTGCGGCGCCTTCGGCATCGGCGCGGCCCTTGGCTCGAGCTTGCCCTTGGGCGGAGCGCGGCGCGG